>DATAFT010000173.1:0-3276 GCA_036257295.1 Thermoanaerobaculia bacterium | reverse complement strand
CACCTGCTGCGGCAGGTCGGAGGCGTCGATCACCGCGCCCGGCGACAGCGCGAGCGTGCGCTCGATCATGTTCTCGAGCTCGCGTACGTTGCCAGGGTACTCGTAGCTCTCGAGCAGGCGCATCGCCTGCAGCGAGATGCGTTTGGTCTCGGTACCCAGCTCGGAGGAGAACTTCTTGAGGAAGTGGTCGACCAGCAGCGGGATGTCCTCGCGGCGCTGGCGCAACGGCGGCAGGTGCACGGGGATGACGTTGATGCGGTAGTAGAGATCCTCGCGGAAGGTGCCCGCCTCGATCATCTCGAGCAGGTTGCGGTTGGTCGCGGCGATGATGCGCGCGTCCGCCTTCTCCTCCTGGTTGCCACCAACCTTGCGTATGGTCTTCTCCTGCAGCGCGCGCAGCAGCTTCACCTGCATCGACGGGCTCATCTCGCTGATCTCGTCGAGGAAGAGGGTGCCGCCGTCGGCCTCGGAGAACAGGCCGCGCTTCTCCTTGACCGCGCCGGTGAAGGCGCCGCGCTCGTGGCCGAAGAGCTCGCTCTCGAGCAGATTCTCCGGCATCGCCCCGCAGTTGACCGACATGAAGCGCTTGGTCGAGCGCGCGCTCGAGAAGTGGACCGCGCGCGCGATCAGCTCCTTGCCGGTGCCGCTCTCGCCGTGCACCAGCACGGTCGAGCTGGTGCGCGAGACACGCTCGATCAGGCGGAAGATCTGCGCCATGCGTGGGCTCCTGCCCACGATGTTGCCGAAGCCGTAGCGCTGCTCGAGCTCCTTGCGCAGGTAGAGGTTCTCGTCGAAGAGCTCGGTCTTCTCGAGCGCCTTCTGCACCAGGATCTTGAGCTCCTCGACGTCGAACGGCTTCGACACGTAGTCGTAGGCGCCCAGCTTCATCGCCTCGATCGCCGACTTGGTCGAGGTGTAGGCGGTCATCATGATGACCGAGGTGCGGCGGCCCGACTGGTTGACCTCGCGCAGGAGGTCCATGCCATTGCCGTCCGGCATCATGATGTCGCACAGGATGAGGTCGAACTCGTTGTTGCCGAGCAGGTCGCGGGCGTCGGCGAGCGAGCTCGCAGGCGTGACCCGGTACCCTTCCTGCTCGAACAAGAGGGTGAGGAAGTCGAGCAGGCTCGACTCGTCGTCGACGATCAGGAGGTGAAAGCTCACGTCCAGGCCTCCGCCGTCTCGAGAATGCGCGCGCGGCTGAGGGGTAGGTCGACCGTCACCGTGGTGCCGAGCTGAGGCGTGCTCTCGACCGAGAGCTCACCGCCGTGCTCCTGCACGATCTGGTACACGATCGCCATCCCGAGGCCGCTGCCGCCGCCGAACGAAGTCTTGAACGGCTGGAACATCGTCCGGCGTTCCGAATCATTCATCCCTCTCCCGGTATCTTTGAACTCAATACGATAGACATCTGGAGTCATGCGGCCGCGCACTTCGAGCCGGCCGCCTTCGGGCATCGCCCGCAGCGAGTTGCGCACCAGGTTCCAGAAGATCTGCACGATCTGGTCGCGATCGGCCATCAGTCGCACCGGCGCCGGGTCGACCCGGACGTCGATGGTGTGGCGCGCTGTGACCTCGTCGCTGTGGCGCAACAGCTCCGCGTTCTCGCGCAAGGTTTCGCCGATGTCGAACTCGACGTCGTTGCGCTCGCCCGGCCGCGCGAAACGCAGGAAGCCCTTGATGGTGCGGTCGAGACGCCGGCTCTCGTTGAGGATGATCTCGAGCAGTCGGTGGGCGCTGCTCGACGGCGGCACGCTCGCCGACAGCAGCTGCACCGATCCCGAGATCGCGGCCAGCGGGTTCCCGATCTCGTGCGCAAGACCTGCGGACAGCTCACCGATCGCGGCCATGCGGTCCTTGATGCGGACTTGCTGCTCGAGCACCAGCCAGCGGGTGACGTCCTGAAAGATGAAGATGAAGCCGCGGGTGGTGCCGTCGCGATGGTGCAGGCGGCTGACCGAGAACCCGAGGTGGATCTGCTCCGGCCCGCGCTTGACCACGGAGCGGTCGCGGCGGTGTCCATCGGCCGGCACGCGCGCCAGGAAGTCCCACTGCTCGCGATCGAGCAGGCCGATGGTCCAGATCGGCTGTCCGACCACCTCCACCTCGCCGACCGACAGGATGGTCTGGCCGGCGGGGTTGATGCTCATCACGCGCCCGTTGAGATCGGTGGTGATGAGGCCGCTGGCGAGCGAGCGGGTGACGTCGCGGTGGAAGTGCTCGAGCTGCGCCAGATCCTGGGTCTTCTGCTCGAGCTCGGTCTCCGCGCGATTGGCGTGCTGCGCCATGTAGGAAACCAGCAGCGCCACCGCGTTGAAGCCGATCAGATGGACGATCAGGTTGTAGCCGAAGAATGCCGACTGCTGCGGCGATCCGTCGAGCGTCTCGAGCAACCCCAGCTGGAGCGCCACGATCAGCGCGGCGTAGAAGGTCCACGCCAGGTTGGCGAGCACGATAGCGGCGCGCTTCGACAGCAGCGTGGCGGCGGCGGTGATGACCACCAGGTAGAGCGTCGAGAACGAGCTGGCGGCGCCGCCGAAGTAGTAGACCAGGACGGTGACGATGGAGAGGTCGCCCACCAGCTGCACCGCGGCCTGGGTCGCCGGGCGGTCGCGCAGCCAGCGCTCCAGGACGAGGTAGACCAGACAGAGCGCGTAGGTGGCGCCGGTGATGGCGTAGAGGAACGGCTCGTAGGCGAGCTCGCGCTCGGGCGAGAGCAAGCGCAAGACGTGGACCACCGCCACGCTGGTGATGACCACCAGTCGAATGGCGATCAGCCAGCGTAGCTTCTTGATCTCGACGGCCATCGCCTTGCGGTCCGTTCCTGCGCCGCAGCGCAGCCAGCGGACTCAGAAGTACTTGATAATCGTGTACATCGGCATGTACATCGCGGTGACGATGGTGCCGATGACGCCGCCCAGGAACGTGATCAGGAGCGGCTCGATCAACTTCATGAGCCCCTGCACTGCAGTGTCCACCTCTTCTTCGTAGAAATCGGCGATCTTCGACAGCATCTGGTCGAGCGCGCCGGTCTGCTCGCCGACGTTGATCATCTGCACCACCATGGGCGGGAAGACCTTGGTCTCGGCCAGCGGCTCGCTGATGGTCTTGCCCTCTTCGACCGCCTTGCGCACGGCCATGATGGCGTCCTCGACGACGGCGTTGCCCGAGGTGCGCGCGGTGATCTCGAGGCCCTCGAGGATGGGAACGCCCGACGAGGTCAGGGTCGAGAGCGTGCGGCAGAAGCGCGCCACCGCGATCTTGAGCAGGAGCTGC
>DATAFT010000134.1:0-8379 GCA_036257295.1 Thermoanaerobaculia bacterium | reverse complement strand
AGCCAAGGTCGCCGGCTCGCTCGAAGCCGTGGAGCGTCGCGATGTTGGGATGGTTGAGCGAGGCGAGCACGCGCGCCTCGCGCTCGAAGCGCGCCAGCCGCTCAGGATCTTGCGCGAGCGCCTCGGGCAGAACCTTGATGGCGACTTCGCGCCCGAGGCGCGTATCGCGGGCGCGATACACCTCACCCATGCCGCCCTTACCGAGCGGGCTCAGAACCTCGAACGCGCCGAAACGGGTCCCGGGAGTGACGGGCAACTGACCCGGGATTGTAGTCCCAGCGACCACCGCCGGGCGCGGAGTCAGAAGCGAGCTTCGGCGCTAGGTGTACGAGGATAGCTGAACGACGCGCAGGTCTGGGATCGGCGGCAGACGGCGGTCGTTGGTGACGAAAGTCTTGCAGGCGCAGCTCAGCGCGGCGACGACCTGCAGAGCGTCGGGCGTCTTGAAGCCGCCGATCGCGCAAAGCTGCGCAGCCGCCCGCAGCTGTTCTCGCGTCAGCTCGACGATCCGGATACCCCGGCTGCGGGTGAGCAGCGCCTCGTAGCGCTCGGCGAGCCGGGCATCGCCGGCGCGGTAGGGCACGACCAGCACTTCGAGCAACGTCAGCGCCGAGGTGACCAGCTCGCGCTCGCCCTCCGCAGCCGCTCGGAACAGCGGCAGCACGACGGGCAGGAACCTTGGGTTTTCCTCGATCAGATAGATGAACGCCGCGGTGTCGACGCCGATCGCGCCGGCGCCGACGTCATCGATCGATCCCACGACGCTCGTTCGCGCTCCACGTGCGACGCGGCGTTCGCACCGTGCCAGAGCTCCTTGCCGAGGCCCTGGAGCTCGAGAATCGATAATGGCCGCGGAGTGTCGAGCGCCTCGCGCAGGAGGAAAATGACCTCCTGCGCGACCGAGCGCCGCTCCCGCTTGGCCCTGGCCTGGAGCTTTCGGTAGATCCCGTCGGGCAGGTTCTTGACGTTGAGTGTCGCCATGTCCTCCATTTTGGAGGCAAAGTTCCTCCACATCAACTGCCCGATGGTTGCGCCGAATGCGGCCTTGCTCGGACTGGCTCTCGCACCTGTAGTCGCTCTCGCCGACGGCCCGGAAAGGGTGTGGTGACTGGCAAGGTCACCACCGCGCAGGGCGACACCCTCGCGGGCGTCACTGTCACGCTCGATGGCGTGCGCGGCGCGCAGTCCACCATAACCGACGAAGACGGTGCCTTCCGGTTCACATTGCTCCAGCCCGACGCCTGCCCCGCGCACGGTCAGCGCCGGTGGACGGCGAGCGGCACTCCGGTGAATGGATAGTCCGAACTACCCGTCCGGCCTCCGACCGCGGATCTGACGATCTCCTGACGGTGACGCTCGACAATGCTCCTTCCTACATTGTCCGGTTGAGAAGGGAAGCATGTCGATGGCCAGATCGAGACTCTCGAGCCCCGCAGGAATGATCCCGGGCGACAACGGCAGCAAAGGCAGTGGCGACCGATCGCGCGAGGAGCGGCGCGCCACTCACCGCATTCCCGTGGAGGGTAGCGTGCGGATCTGGCGAGCCAGCCTCGCCGCTCCGCAGCCTGCCCAGATGTGCAACGTGTCGACCGGCGGAGCATTTCTGGAGACCGCGCCGCTCCCCTTCGGCCAGGAGATTCGCGTCGAGATCGAGGGCGAGTGCTCGTGGTTCACGTTGGATGCGGTGGTGACCCGAAGCCGCTTCGCCCCCAAGGACGCGATCGCGATTCGCTTCGTGGACCGCGACCCGCAACGGTAACGCGAAGAGGCTGCAGCGCCCGGTAGCCGAGGTACCGCTTCAGGAACCAGCCGTGACCTCCGCCACGACGATCGGCGTGGTGAGCAACGGCGGCGCCTTGTCTGCTACTGTCACCGCCGCAGTTCTCTGATCTCTCCCATCCCTCGCACCGATCAGCGAGCGGATCTCGTAGCGGCCGAGCTTGCTACCTGGCTGTAGCGCCGTCTCAGTCCCCCGCCGAGCTCTCCTGCCGCACCGCCTTGGCAGCGAGACTCTGGCCCGTGATCGCCCGGCCCTGACCGCGGAGCGTCGCCAGGTTCTCGGGCGTGAGCTGACGGCCGAAGAACACCTCGCCGGTGATCGCCGCGCGGTCCGCCGACGGCTTCACCAGAAAACCGAGCGGCATGGTCGCGCCACCGCCGCTGGTGAACATCCAGGCGTTCACCAACGTCTCGTCGCCGACGTGGTGGACGTTCTTCGCCGAACCCGAGATCACCAGCTTGCCGAGCACCATGTAGAGCTTGCCGTCGGCGCCCTCTTGGCGCGGCACCACCAGGCCCCACTGCTGGCCGAAGCCCATGCCCTCGACGCTGACGACGAAAGACTCGTCGGCAGCGTGCAGGCCGAGAAGACGTTCAATCTGCGGCCCGACCGGCACCGGACGCGGTCGCGTCTCGGTCGCGTCGATGTAGTCGATGAAGCCGACCAGCATCTCGTTGTTGGTGCCGTCTCCCCATGGCACGTCCATCTTGGGGTCGGGGTTGACGGGGTTGCTCGCGGAGTTGTCCCAGTGCGCCTCGACCTTCACGAAGGAGCCGGCCGGCGCCGCGATGGGCTCTCGCAACCGGTAGATGTTCTGCCAGTTGTAGTCGTACTTCGGCACGTCGAGGAGGATCTCCTCGCTGCCGTCGGGACGCACCAGCGTGTACTTCATCGACTTGCCGCGGTTGTGCATGTGCGGCAGGAGCGAAGTGATCAGGGAGTCGCGCGCGAACAGATAGACCCCGTCCTCGCGATGATCGGCGGCGCCCGCGGGAATGAACATCCCGGGGTCGGCGGCGAACGCGGTGGTCACTTCCTTGACCAGCTCGCCCTGGCCGAAGTAGATCCCGAGCTTGGAGCGATCGGTGCCGGCCTTGCCACTCGGGTGATAGTGCATGTTGAAGGAGAACAGCTCACCGGCGGCGAGCGACTGGCCGTGGCCGGTGGGGAACGCCGACGGCGGCGCTCCCGCCACCCACACGCCGCCGATGCGCGGCGCTTCCGCCATGCCGATCTCGCGCTTGGCGGCGTCGTTGAGGTAGATCGTCTTGGTGACGCCTGAGTTCGATTCGTCGTCGTCGTCGCCCATGCCGAACGGCCCGAGGTAGGTGACGACGTGATGCAGCACGTCGGTGTTGCCGGGCAGGAGCTCGATCGCCTGCACCCACTTACCAGCCGGGATGTCGGACCCGAAGATCTGGGTCACGAAGACGTCGGGACCGGCGTCGGCGATGTCGACCGCTGCGAGCTCGATCACGTAGTCCGGCTGGCGGCCCATCTTCCAGCTTCCCGGCGGCGGCAGCTCGGGCGCGGCCGGCAGCTTGGCGCGATCACCCTCGGGCGCGCCCAGCTCGACCCAACGCTTGACGATCGCGACCTCACGCTCGTCGAGCGAGATGTCGTTGGCGAAGTCGCCGTAGCGCGGATCGGCGTCCCACGGCGGCATCTCGCGATCGATGACCGCCTTGGCGATCGACTTCGCCCACGGGCGCGCGGTGTCGTAGCTCAGGAGCGACATGGGCGCCACGTCGTTGGGGCGATGGCAGGTGACGCAGTGCTCGTAGAAGATCGGCGCCACGTGCTCGGTGAAGGTGACCTGGTCGGGGATCGCGGCGACGGCGGAGCCGGTCTCGGCGGCGAGCCCGGGAGCGCCCATCGTCGCGACGACGACAACGCTCGCGGCCATGGCGACGGCGCGGAGCTGCGAACGGAAACGGTCAGAGGGCGGAAGGGACATGGTCGTCTCCATGGAATGAATGAGTCCGGAGTGGAACGAGATCGCGGCTGACCCAAGCTGGCAGGCCGGACAGAGGTCGAGTCGCAGCAGCATTATAGAGGTTCGCGCATGACTTCGCTCGACCGCTGACCAGGGAACTCGGCGGGTTGCGCGAGAGCGCGCTGGAGCTCACGCAGGAACCGCCGCCGCGACACCGGCTGCGCCCCGAACCGCTCGAGATGCGCGGTCTCCTGCTGGCAGTCGACCAGGCGGTAGCCCCGCTCGGCGAGCTCGCCGACCAGGCTGGCGAACGCCACCTTCGAGGCGTCCGGTTCGCTGTAGAACATGGACTCGCCGAAGAACACGGCGCCGATCGCGACCCCGTAGAGACCGCCGGCGAGCCGCTCCCCCACCCAGCTTTCCGCCGAGTGCGCGTACCCCAGACGGTGAAGATCGCAGTACGCCTCGATCATCCCCTCGCTGATCCACGTCCCATGCTCGTGTCGCCGCCGGGTAGCGGCGCAGTTTCGGATCACACCCTCGAACGCGGTGTCGTAGCGGACGTCGAAGCGCCCGGCCCGCAGGACCTTGCGCAGCGATCGACTGACGTGGAGCTCGGAAGGGCGCAGCACGAAGCGCGGATCCGGGCTGAACCAGAACATGGGGTCGTCGACCTCCCCCAGCGGCCAGGGAAAGATGCCGGCGCGGTAGGCCGCGAGCAGGCGCTCGGGCCTGAGGTCGCCGCCGACCGCGAGCAGACCGCTCGAATGGGCCAGCTCCGCCGGCGGGAAGATCGGCTCGGGACCGAGCCAGAACGGGCCGCGCAGCACCACGAGTGGATGCTACCTGGCCCGCATCGCGATCCACCAGTAAGATCGGATCCTTCGCAGGGGAGGAGCGATGGCAGGCCTGTACTTCGAAGAGTTCGCGATCGGCCAGGTGTTCGACCACGCCTTGCGGCGGACGGTGAGCGAGTACGACAACATCCTGTTCAGCGCCCTCACCCACAACCCGCAGCCGCTCCACCTCGATCACGAGTTCGCGAAGGAGACCGAGTTCGGGCAGCGCATCATGAACAGCCTCTTCACGCTCGGGTTGATGGTGGGTGTGTCGGTCGGCGACACTACGCTCGGGACCACCATCGCCAACCTGGGCATGACCGACGTGCGCTTCCCCAAGCCGGTGTTCCACGGCGACACGTTGCGCGCCACCACCACGGTGATCGAGAAGCGTGACAGCAAGTCGCGGGCGGACGCCGGACTGGTGACCTTCGAGCACCGCTGCTTCAACCAGCGCGACGAAGAGGTCGCGGTGTGCAAGCGGGCGGCTTTCATGCGCAAAAAACCCGCGAAGTAGCTCAGGAGGAAATGACACATGCGTATCGGCATCATGGCGGGAGCCACTCAGGGATCCGAGGCTACGCTCGACGGTCTGCTCGACAAGGCGGCGCGCGTCGAGGCGCAGGGCTTCGCCGCGCTGTGGTTGGCGAACATCTTCGGCCTCGACGCCATCACCACGCTCGCGATCGCGGGTCAGACCACGCGGCGCCTCGAGCTCGGCACCGCGGTGGTGCCGACCTACCCTCGCCATCCGACCGCGATCGCGCAGCAGGCGCTGACCGCCCAGGCGGCGTGCAGCGGGCGCTTCGCCCTCGGCATCGGCCTCTCCCACAGGATCGTCATCGAGGACATGTTCGGCCTCTCGTTCGAGAAGCCCGCGCGCCACATGCGCGAGTACCTCGAAGTGCTCGGACCGCTCCTACGCGGCGAGCAGGTGAGCTACCGCGGCGAGCTGTTCAAGGTCAACGCGCAGATCACCGTGCCCGGGGCCAAAGCGCCGCAGCTTCTCGTCGCCGCGCTCGGTCCGGCGATGCTCGGGATCACCGGACGACTCGCCGACGGCACCATCACCTGGATGTGCGGTCCCAAGACGCTCGAGCAGCACATCGTGCCGCGCCTGACCGCCGCCGCGCGCGACGCGGGCAAGCCCGCGCCACGAGTCATCACCGGCCTGCCCATCGTGCTGACGCGCGACGCCGACGCCGCGCGCAAGCTCATCTCCGAGCAGCTCGTGATCTACGGACAGCTTCCCTCGTACCGGTCGATGCTCGACCGCGAAGGCGCGGCGGGGCCGGCGGACGTGTCGCTGATCGGCGACGAGGGCGTCCTCGCGCGCGAGCTCGATCGACTCCGCGACGTCGGCGTCACCGACTTCGTGGCGTCGGTGGTGACCACCGATCGCGACGCGCAGAAGCGCACGCTCGAGTTCCTGGCGTCGCGGACCGCTATGGCGACGGCGTAGGGACGGGGCCCGCGCTCGCAGCACCGGCCAGCAACCCGCGCGCGTCGAGCTCCTCGAGGATCGCAGTCGCGGCGATCCGATGCCCCAGCTCGGACGGGTGCGCGTCGAGGAACGGATCGAGCGCGAGCCTGCGCGCGTCGATGCCGAGGTAGCGCGGCAGGAGATCAACCGCGTCGATGCCGAGCTCGTTTGCCGCCCGCGCCACGGTCTCGTGCAACGCGTGGTAGTGGTAGCGATGGTCGAGCTGCGAGTCGAAGATCGGGAACACCACCATCAGGAACGGAATGCCGCGCGACGCGGCGAGTCCGTGCATCTCGCTCAGCGCGCGGCGGGTCGCCACCCAGCTCGCCTGCCCCTCGTCGTAGAGGCGGTGGTAGTAGTCGGTGGTCGCTCGCCGCATGCGCAGGTTGTCGGCGCGCTGGAACACGATGCGATAGAGCGCAGTGTGCGAGAACAGGAAGCGCGACAGAGGCGAGACCGGCTCGCCCGGGAAGACGCCGCGGCGCAGCTCCGCGAGCTCGCGGCGGCGCAGCGGCTCGTTGTCGTTGAGGCAGTAGCCGAGCACGAGGACGTCGGGCGCCAGTGAGTCGATCGAGCGGCGCAGCGCGCCGAGCTCGAGCGGCGTGTTCCAGCCGGGTCGACTGAAGTTCACGATCTCGACTGGAGCCTTGGCCGGGTCTGAAGACTTCGCCGAGTCTGGAGATTTCACCGAGTCGGTGGCCGCGACGGCAGGCGTCGACGTCGGAGCGGCATCGCTCGGCGTAGGCGTGGGATCGACCGCCGGCGTCTCGCGGCTCTTCTTGCGCGCGCGGCGACGTTCTCTCGGCGGCGTCTCGGTCGAGCTCGCGCGGCGATCGAGCTCCGCCTGCATGCGGTCGGGATAGGCGTCCTGCGCCAGCACTCCGGCGCCCCAGGTGAACGAATCCCCCACCACGACGATGCGCCGGACGCCGGCGCGCTTCTCGGTCGCGAGCGGGTTCCCGCGATCGCGGAAGTCGGGCCGGCTCGGTGGCGAGCGATGGTGGGTCTCGAGTCGACCGGAGCGTAGCGGCGGGCCGGGCCACCGCGCCACGCGCAGTCCGATCTCCGTCACACCCAACGTCAGCAGCACGCCGAAGAGAACGGCGACCAGACGGAGAGCGAGTTTCCTCGAGCGGTGCATGTGGATCGGGCAAGCGCGCCGGCGCCGGAATGATAGCCGCGACCCCGCGATCGAGCCCGGATATGATCGCCCGCGGTTTCCCGACTAAAAGCCGGACCATGACGTCGAGCGAGCACCAGCGCACCCTTCCCGGCATCGACGCGCCCCGCGTCACCGAGTGGATCGAAGGCCACGTCGCCGGGTCGCGCGCCCCCTTCAGCTTCGAGCTCATCCCCGCCGGGCATTCCAACATCACCTTCAAGGTCACCGACGGGCGCGGCGAGCGTTACGTGCTGCGCCGTCCGCCGCTGGGAGCGGTGCTCGCCACCGCCCACGACATGGGCCGCGAGTTCAAGATCATCTCGGCGCTCGGCCCCACTCGCGTGCCGGTCCCGCCGGCGCTCGGTCTCTGCACCGACGACGCAGTCAACGGCGCGCCGTTCTACGTCATGGGCTTCGTCGACGGCCACGTGCTGGTCGAGACCGCCGACTCGGAGCGACACTTCTCCGCCGCCGAGCGCCGCTCGATCGCCGAGTCGCTGATCGAGGTGCTCGCCGACCTCCACGCGGTCGATCCCGACGCGGTGGGGCTCGGCGACCTCGGCAAGAAAGAGGCCTACATCGCGCGCCAGATCAAGCGCTGGCGCAAGCAGTGGGAGGGCTCTAAGACGCGCGAGCTCGAGGCGATGGAGACGGTGGCGGTCGCACTCGAGGCTCACATCCCGGAGCAGATCGGCGCCGCGATCGTGCACGGCGACTTCCGGCTCGGCAACTGCATCACCGGCGGCGACGCGCGCATCGCGGCGGTGCTCGACTGGGAGCTCTGCACGTTGGGCGATTCGATGGCCGACGTGGGTTACATCCTCAACGACTGGGTCGAGCCCGGAGAGGCGCCGTTCGGATCGCTGACGCGGCCGGGACCGTCGGCCGCGCCGGGCTTCCTGCGCCGTGGCGAGATGCTCGAGGCCTATCAACGGCTCTCGGGACGCACCGTCCGCAACGTCGACTACTACCGCGCGTTCCAGTACTGGCGGCTCGCCGCCATCGCCGAGGGCGTGCTGGCCCGGTTCCTCAAGGGAGTCATGGGCAAGGAAGCCGACACCGACGGCATGCGCAAGCGCGTCGAGAGCCTGGCCAACGCCGCGTTGGCGTTGACGAGACGGTTCGCATGATCCGCTGCCTCGCCGCCATCGCGTTGGGGTCCACCCTGGCCACCGCAGC
>DATAFT010000118.1:0-3405 GCA_036257295.1 Thermoanaerobaculia bacterium | reverse complement strand
TGCGAGCCTGCTTCAGGGCCGCGGCCTCCTCGTCCTGGACGCGGTCGATCACCTTCGCCGACCCTCGCACCATCTTGCTCATCGCCTCGGTCTTCTCGAGATCGACCGCCGCGAGCGGAATGGCGGTCTCCTGGCCGCTCTGGAGCACCGCGATGACGCGGTTGCCGTCGACGCGATACCGGTCGGCGATGATCTCCTTGCTGCCGTCCTTGAAGTAGATGATCACGGCTTGGCTCGCGGTGGACACGAACAGCGCGAGGCCGAGCGTGAGGGCAAAGTGGCGGCGGCGAGAGTGCTTCATCGGCGAGACTCCACGGTCATCGACGGGTCCGGGCCATGAATGGCAAACGCCATTGCGCGAGCTAGTATAGCTGCCGTGCCAAGTACGGGCCCAGCAGCGCAGGAAGGTCTGCTCGTCCTCGAGGACGGTTCGGCGTACGAAGGCGCCATCGTCTCGCCCGGCACCCGCTTCGGCGAGGTGGTGTTCAACACCTCGATGACCGGCTATCAGGAGATCCTCACGGACCCGTCGTACCGCGGCCAGATCGTGGTGATGACGCAGCCGCACATCGGCAACTACGGAACCGCGGCCGAGCTCGGTGAGTCGCGCCAGCCGTGGGTCGAGGCCTTCGTCGCCCACCAGTTCACGGCCCGCCACTCGGGCAGCGGCGAGGGCAGCCTGCCGCCGTACCTGCGCGAGCACGGCATCCCGGCGCTCCACGAGATCGACACCCGCAGCCTGGTTCGGCGCCTGCGCGAGCGCGGCGCCATGCGCGGCGTCGTCACCAGCGAGCGCTCGGACGTGGCGGCCCTGGTCGACGAGGTGCGCGAGTCGCCGCCGATGGTGGGCCGCGCGCTGGTGGACGAGGTGACTTGCGCCGAGGTGTACTCGCTGCTGCCCAAGGGAGAGCCACGCTTCCGGCTCGCGGTCTACGACTACGGGATCAAGACCAACATCCTGCGCTCTCTGCTCGAACGGGGCGCTGCGCTCGAGGTGCTGCCGGCGCGCACCCCGGCCTCGGTGGTGCGCGACCTCGACGTCGATGGGGTGGTGCTGTCGAATGGCCCGGGCGATCCCGAGCCGCTGCGCGAAATGATCGACGCGGTCGCCGAGCTGGTCGCCGCCGACTACCCGGTCCTCGGCATCTGTCTCGGACACCAGCTCCTCGGGCTCGCGCTCGGCGGCAAGACCACCAAGCTCAAGTTCGGACACCATGGCGGCAACCAGCCGGTCAAGGATCTCGTCACCGGCGCGGTGTCGATCACCAGCCAGAACCACGGCTTCATGGTCGATCCCGACTCGCTCCCCGCCGGCGTCCACGTCACCCAGGTCAACCTCAACGACGGCACGTGCGAAGGTCTCGCCGTCGACGGGCGGCCGGTGTTCTCGGTGCAGTACCACCCCGAGGCGGCCCCCGGGCCGCGAGACACCGTGCCCCTCTTCGCGCGCTTCCTGGAACGGGTAACACCCAGAACTTGAGCTCGTTGGTCGCCACCCTGGCCTGGCGCTACGTGCGCGGCCGCCGCAGCGTGCTCCTCAACGGCACCGCGCGCGCCGCGCTGCTCTCGACCTCGATCGGCGTCACCACCATGGTGATCGCGATGGCGTTGATGACCGGTTACAGCGAAGACCTCCAGCGCAAGCTGATCGGCGGCAACGCCGCGATCGTCGCCTATGCGCTCGATCGCACGCGGCCCACCGCCGAGCAGCGCGAGCAGCTCGCGGCGCTTCCCGGTGTCGTCTCGGTGGAGGAGGTGGCCTACGGCCAAGGCTCGATCTCGACGCTCGACGATCCGCGCCCGCTCGACATCACGCTGCGCGGCATCGACCGCAAGAGGATGGCCGATGCGGCCGCGGGCGCCGCCGGCGGGCCGGCCGCCGTCGGCGAGGCGGACGCCGCCGTGCCGACCGTCCTGCTGGGGCGCGAGCTGGAGCGCCGGCTCGGCGTCGGCGAGGGCGACGTCCTGCGTCTGGTCGCGGTCGACGTCGAGGACCTGAGCTTCGAGTACCGCAAGGTGCGCAACGGAAAGTCGTTCGAGACCGGCTTCGCCGAGGCCGACGCCGGCTGGGTGATGGTCGATCGCGAGCTGGTCGAAGAGCTCGGCGGCCGCTCGAGCCTGCTCGAGATCGTGGTCGCGGACCCGCTGCAGACCGAGGCGTCGTCGAAGTCGGTGCAGGCGGTTCTCGGCGATGAGTTCCTGGTCACGGACTGGCGGCAGTTCAACCGCGAGCTGTTCACCGCGCTGCGCCTGCAGAAGGTGGCGCTGTTCATGGTCCTCGGCTTGATCGTGGTGGTGGCGACGTTCAACGTGGCGTCGACTCTGGTGGTGCTCGCGCGCGAGCGGCGGCGGGAGGTCGGCGTGCTGGCGGCGATGGGCCTGGGCCGGCGCGCGCTCACCGCGGTCTTCATGCTGTGCGGGCTCGCGCTGGGCGGGGTCGGCGCGCTGGTGGGCGTGGCGTTCGGGTGGCTGGTGGCGTGGGTGCTGACCACCTTCGAGCTGATCCACTTCGATCCCGGCGTGGCCGCGATCTACTTCATCAGCTCGGTGCCGTTCCGCGTCGAGGCGTCGGACGTGCTGGCGGTGCTGGGGTGGAGCCTGGTGGCGACGCTGGTCGCCTGCTGGATCCCGGCCTGGCGTGGCGCCGCTCTGCAGCCCAGCGAAGCGCTTCGCTACGACTGAGCCCGGGTGAGGCTCCCTCACCGAGGCGTGTTTCGGTCTCGTCAAATTGCTGCGGTTTGGGCCGAGCCCCCCCGCCGGGCGCGGCGACTGCGCCGCGCCTTTCGGAATAAAACGCGCGCGGTCCCACGTTCGTATATTTGATTGAAGGCTCAGACAGAGCTTTCACCTGCCGGGGTCCCCCCGATTGGCGTCCGCGAGTTGGCATTTGGGGACCTCAATGGCGGGGTGGGACGAACGCCCCGTTGTCTTAAGCCTTCCTCATGCCGCGGTCGGTAGGGGCCGCGCGACTCACCGCGAGGGAGCCGTCAAACGGCTCCCTCGGTCTTTTTGGGCGAACCGCATCCTGCGACCGGTCCGCGGGAGCGCGCGCCGCGGATAGACTGCGGACCGCATGCCACGCCGGAACGACATCCGTTCGATCCTGATCCTCGGATCGGGACCGATCGTCATCGGACAGGCCTGCGAGTTCGACTACTCGGGCACGCAGGCCTGCCGCGCGCTGCGCCGGGAGGGGTACCGGGTGATCCTGGTCAACTCCAACCCGGCGACCATCATGACCGACCCGGAGATCGCCTCTGCCACCTACGTCGAGCCGCTCCAGCCCGACGTCGTCGAGTCGATCCTCGCCGTCGAGCGGCCCGACGCCATCCTGCCCACGGTGGGCGGCCAGACCGGGATCAACCTCACCATGGCGCTCCACGACCGCGGTGCACTCGAGCGGTA
>DATAFT010000113.1:0-9249 GCA_036257295.1 Thermoanaerobaculia bacterium | reverse complement strand
TCTGATGACGGTGTTCTACGGATTCTTCGTCACACTGTGGCTGCGCAGCATGATGGCTTGATCGACCGGCGCGGGTCGAGGCTCGTTCAACGATCGACGCACGCGGCGTCGCAAAACCCGATCGGGTCGCGCCCGGTCCGGCGCCGCGGCATTACGTCCGTCTCGTCCTCCACGCGCGCCCACTGCCCGTCGATGTTGAGCTCGAGAATCGATCCCAGACGGCTCAGACGCGGGCGCCAGCCGTAGTCCCTGGTCTCGCTCGCTCCGGTCGAGGTCGCGATCTCGGCGCGGAAGCTGGGCATGGCACCCGAGGTAGGGATCAGGAGACGCCCGGGAATCGGCCGGCGCGCTCCGTCGGGCAGCAGGTAGAAGAGCGCGACCACCGCGGGGGAGCGTCCGCCGGGATGCGCGATCTCGCCGCGGAAGTTGATCTGGAGCTGGCGGAACGCGCCGACGGTGCCGAGCTCGATGTTGCCGCTACCCTGCTCGCCGGGATGGAGCGCCGCCAGTCTCGACACCGCGTCCCGATCGCCGTCCTGGTCCATCTCGAGCGCGATTCGGCCGAGCTCCGTCATGTAGGCGCCGATGGCGCCGTCGAGCAGCCTGAGAAGCGGCGTGGGGCCGGCAGACGCGGACGCGCCCGCTGCGGGCCCTTCGGCACCGGGAGTGAGCACGCCCTCGATGGCTGCCCACAGGTTGCGGCGCAGATCGGGACGATCGAGGTCCGCCGTCGCGACGTCGGTCAGCTCGCTGCCGAAGGTGCCGGCGAAGTCGTCCACGCGATCCTCGACCGCGCGCGCCAGCCGCGTCGGGGCGTCGGCGGGGAAGCGCTCGAATCCGGGCAGGACCTGGGCGCGCGCCCCGGGCGCGAGCTGCGAGGCGAGGAGAGTCAGGCCACAGAGGAGGACGAGACGAGACCGCGAGCGAAGAGCTCGGTTGGGGATCCGGATCATGATGTGCTCGATAGCAAGGTCGATGCCGAATCACGTCCGAGGTCTCGCCGCACCGCGGCGCGGGAGCCGCGAAGCCCGCGGGTGCGCCACGCGGCCGCTTCGAGCGGCGAACGCTAGCGGCCGGCCGTGAACACAAGTGTCGATCGCGACACGCTCGCGCGACCGTTTTGTTTCGGCTGATAGAGGAAGCCTTTCCTGCGTGTAGACTGATCGGCACGATTTCCAGAGTGCTCTTGCCGTGGAGGTGATGATGAAACGCCTGGTCTCGACCGCGCAGCCCGGCCCTCGGATCGGGGTCTGTCCGAAGCGTCGGCTCGGGGTCGCGCTTACCACGTTCGCACTGGTCTTGGCGGCGAGTGCAGCGGTCGCGGAGACGACGCTGCCCGGCGACGCCAACACCGCGAAGCAGCGTCTCGACGCGTCACCTCGCCACGGCGAGTGGGTCGACATCGAAGGCCCGGGCGTCGATGCCGGCGCGAAGGACAAAGTGCGGGCGTGGATCTCCTATCCGGAGCGCTCGACCAAGGCTCCGGTGGTGGTGGTCATCCAGGAGATCTTCGGCCTCACCGATTGGATCCGCGCGGTAGCGGACCAGCTCGCGGCCGAAGGGTTCATCGCCATCGCGCCCGATCTGCTCTCGGGACACGGCCCGGACGGCGGTGGCACACCCGCCGACACCCAGGCCGCGATGGCGCTGGTGCGCAGTCTCGACGAGAAGGAAGTGATGCGTCGCTTGTCGTTCGTCGCCGACTACGCCACTGCGCTCCCGGCGGCGACCAAGAAATTCGGCAGCGTCGGGTTCTGCTGGGGCGGGCGTGCGAGCTTCGCGTTCGCCGGCAACGACGCGGACCATGGCGGCGCGGTCGTCTACTACGGGAGCTCCCCCGACGCGGTGACCATCGAGAAGATCAAAGCGCCCGTGCTCGGCCTCTACGGCGGCAGCGACATGCGCGTCAACGCCACCATCCCCGATGCCGAGGCGGGGATGCAGAAGGGCGGCAAGTCGTACACCAAGCACGTCTACGACGGCGCCGGCCACGGCTTCCTGCGCCAGCAGGACGGGATGGAAGGCGCCAACCTGAAGGCGGCGCAGTCTGCGTGGCAGGAGACCATCGCGTTCTTCAAGAAGAATCTCGAAGGGTGAGAACGGCGCGCGGCGCGCGCGAGGAGGTTGCGATGCACGTCGGATACGCCCCGCTGTTCCAGAACCCCGACAACGCGCTGCCCGACCAGGAGGTCTATCGGCAGGAGCTGCGGCTCGCCGAGATGGCGGAGCCGCTCGGGTTCGATTCGGTGTGGTCGGTCGAGCATCACTTCACCGACTACACGATGTGTCCGGACGTCGTGCAGTTCCTCAGCTACATGGCGGGCCGCACACAGCGCGTGAAGCTGGGCTCGATGGTGGTGGTGCTGCCGTGGCACGACCCGGTGCGCGTCGCCGAGCAGATCGCGATGCTCGACAACCTCTCGGGCGGGCGCACCATCCTCGGCCTCGGACGCGGGCTCGCGCGCGTCGAGTACGACGGCTTCCGCATCGATCAGGGCGAGGGCCGCAATCGCTTCGTCGAGTACGCGCAGCTGGTGCTCGAGGCGCTCGAGCGCGGCTACATCGAGGGCGGCGAGGCGACGCGCCAGCCGCGCCGCGACATCCGGCCGCGGCCGTTCCAGACCTTCCGCGGCCGCACCTACGCGGCGGCGGTGTCACCCGAGTCGATGCCGATCATGGCGCGGCTCGGCATCGGGTTGCTGGTGGTGCCGCAGAAACCGTGGGACGTGGTGAAGAAGGACTTCGAGGTCTACCACCAGGCGTTCCGCGACGCCAACGACGGCGCCGAGGCGCCGCCGCCGTTCTGCGGCGCGTTCATGTTCGTCGACGAGGATGCCGGGCGCGCCGAGGAGATGGCGTTCCGCTACATCGGCGGCTACTACCACTCGGTGATGAAGCATTACGAGATGCGCTCCGAGCAGTTCGGCACCGCCAAAGGCTACGAGTTCTACAAGAACGTGGGCGCCTACATCGAGCGCCATGGCGCCGACGGCGCCGCGCGCGACTTCGTGAAGCTGATGCCATGGGGCACGCCCGAGCAGGTGCTCGAGAAGCTCAGATTCATCCGCGAGACCATCCACATGACGGGCATCATGGGCCACTTCAGCTTCGCCGGCATGCCGTACCCGGAGGCCGAGCGCAGCCTGCGCTGCTTCGTCGAGCGGGTGATGCCGGAGCTCAAGCACTGGGACGACGAGCAGCCGGCGCGGGCAACCCGAGGCGTCGCCGCCGGTGCCTAGACCGTCAGCACGAAGACGAGCAGCGCCGCGGCCGCCAACGCCGCGATCGTCCGCACGTGGTTCCACCGCGTCCAGCCGACGAGATACTCGGCCCACTGCCGGCCGCCTTCGGGGCTGTCGGGGTCGAGCTTCGCCAGCGCGTTGTTGCGCGGAACGTTGAACGCCATCGTCACCCCGATCGTGCCGGCGAGGTAGAGCACCGCGGCGAGCACGATCCAGGTGGCGCCGGGAGTGTCGCGCGACAACGTCGAGACCGCCAGCAGTGAGCACATCAGGGCGCTGCCGAAGAACGCTCCCATGAACCATGGATTGATCACCACGACGTTGATGTGGTTCATGGCGGCGATGCCCTGCTGGGTGGGGAGGCGGGCGAGGGACTTCATCACGCAGACCGAGAACGCGAAGAAGAACCCCGCCACGACGGCGCACCCGAGCGCGGCGAGGAGAGTCGCGACCAGGATCAGATCGTCGATCACACGAACGACTCCTCTCTCTCGATGACGGCTATGCGCGCAGCCTCAAGACCATGTGGTGCTCGGCGACCACGGTGTCGCCGACGCGCAGCGAGTCGGCCTCGGTTCCCCAGATCGTGAAGCCGAGGTCCTGGTAGAGACGCATCGCCGCCCGGTTCCAGTCGCCCACCCCGAGATCGACGTACTCGACGCCCTCGACCGAGCGCGCGTGAGCGAGCGCGGCGGTCATCAGCGCGCGCCCGAGACCGGAGCCGCGGTGCGCGGGCGTGACGTAGAGACCCCAGATCACAGCCCGGTGCGCGCGCTTGCGATGGCGCTCGCGGTTGATGCCGACGATGCCCGCGAGCTCCGCCGCGCGAGCCCGCGCCGCGCCATCGACGAACGCGCCGAACGTCGCCTGGTTGGAGTCCGCGAGCGCGCGGCGCACGAAGTCGACCGATGAGGCCACGTCATCGCCCGGCCCGGCGGTGAACGAGAGCGGATCCTGGAGCAGCGCCTGAGCGCGCAGCTCGACGTAGCTCTCCGCGTCGTCGGGGCCGAGTGCGCGCACCGCGGCTGCGCTCGGGCTCATCGGCCTGGTCGATGCGCCGACTCGCGTCGGCGGCGCGCGCTCAAGGCGCGCCGACCGCCAGCGCCGCCGCTTCCGCCGCGCAGTCGCGCGAGGGCTGGAGCTGCTGTGCGCGCACCGCGGCGAGCTCCTTGCGCGCCGCCTCGAAGTCGGCGCGGAACCCTGGGTCGTCGTGCAATCGGGCCACCACGCCCGCGCCGACCACGCGGCCGGCATTGACGTCGCTCTGCCAGTGCACGCCGCACACGACGCGGCTCTGCCCATAGGCGAAGCCGCGCGCGAGGACCGCGTCGTCGCGATCGGGCGCGAGCTCGGCGAGGAGGAGCGCCCAGGCCCAACCGAGAGACGAGTGACCGGAAGGATACGAGCCGTCGTTTCTCAGATAGCCCTCGTCGCCGGGCGAGCAGGACGCCTCGGCGAGCTCGACGAAGGGACGCTTGCGCACATACTTTCGTTTTGCCGCTCCGGTGGCGGCGCCGCCGTCGGTCAAGGTTCGCCGCAACAGCGTGTAGAGGTGAGGTGTTGCCGACTCGGTGATCGGCGCACCGAGTGCACAGGAGTACGTTCCGGCGGCGTTGGGGAACGTCAAGTCCGCATCCTGGGTGGCGAGCTCCCAGCGCGCGGTGCCACGGAGCGGGCGCGTGATGCGATAGGCCTCGACATCGGCCGCCTTGGCCGCGGTGTCAGCGGCGGGCGGCGGTGGCACCAGCGCGAGGCTGTCGGGAAGCTCGGCGATCGGCAGATAGCCGGCGAGGAAACCAGGGCGCACTTCCGGTACCGGCGTCGGCGCACTCGCGGGTGCCGAGCTGCTGGTGGATGCGCTGGCACTGCTCGATGCCGACTCGCTCGCGCTCGAGGCGCCGCGCGTGTTCGGTTCGCTGGAACCGCCGGTGCTGGCGCAGCTCGCGAGCACCAGGACCATCATCACCGCGGTGACCGGCCGCCGCGGCAGCCAGCGCGGCACCGACTTCTTGTAACGCAGGTAGCTTTCGCCGAAGCGTTCCTCGAGGATCGGCTCTTCGTAGAGCAGCACGAGCGCGTGCGCGAGCAGGATGAAGAATGCGGCGACGACGATCGCCCCGAGCGAGCGCAGGTAGAGGCCCGCTCCGCAGATCACCGCGACGGCGCCCAGATACATGGGGTTGCGGACCCAACGGTAGGGCCCGACGGCGACGACCACTCGCGGCGGATCGAACGGCGCGGGCGTGCCCTTGCCGGCCAGCGCGAACGCCGCCACGCAGGAGAATGCGAGGACCACGCCGAGCGCGGCCAGGACCAACCCCGGCACTCGGACCCACGCCGGCAGCTCGAGCGTGAACCGCGAGTCGAGCGGACGCACGGAGGCGACCACCCACCACCAGAGCGCGACGAAGCCGGTGGCATAGAGGAGCCCGCGCACGGCGGCGAAAGCGCGAATCAGTGTCGCAGCCGATCGAGTGGTCATGGGGCTTCCTTCCTGCGGTGCCGGCCGACGATCCGTTTCCAGGGAAGCTTACCTTCGGAGGCGATCCGTCGAGATCAGGACGGATCGATGCCCTCGGGATAGCGATCGGCGACCAGGTTCAGTCGGATGCCATGCTCGAGGAACGCCTTGAGTCCGGCGAGGACCAGCGAGAAACCCTGCGTCGATTCGGTCACCTGCTTCACCAGCTCGTCTCCGGTGCCGGTGAAGCCGCGCTCCGTGATGCTCACGAAGGTGGCGCCGCCCGCGTAGGGCGCGAACGTCCATTCGACGGTGGTGCGTGCGCTGTAGCCAGGCCATTCGATGACGATGCGCTCGGCCGGTTCGACCACCTTCACGGTCACCGCCACCGAGTGGCCGTACATCTCCCACTCCCACTGCACATGCTTGCCCGGCTCGAGCCTGCCGCTGCTCTTGGTGAACCAGAACTGGGTGGTCCGGTCGGGGTCGACGAACGCCTCGAAGACGTCGGCCGGCGGTTTGCGGATGAGCATCCCGGTTTCAGTGACCGGCGCGCGTGTGAGTCGGAGATCGTCCATGGCGGCTCCTGTGGTCTGCCGCGATGCTACCGGCTCAGGATGCCGGCGGCATCCACTATAATGGAGACGGATTCCAGTATGAGGGAAGCGACGACAGCGCCAGCGCTATCGCCCGATGTCAACGCGCGCATCGCCGGGCGCGTGCGTTCGCTACGCGCCGAGCTCGGCCTGACCCTCGACGCGCTGGCGGCCAAGTGCGACGTCAGCCGATCGATGCTCTCGCTGGTCGAGCGCGGCGAGAGCAGCCCCACCGCGGTGGTGCTGGACAAGATCGCAACCGGGCTCGGGGTGCCGCTGGCCGCCCTGTTCGAGCACGCGAGCGTCCCGGCCGACCCGGTGTCGCGGGCCGGCGATCGCGCGCAGTGGCGTGACCCGCAGTCGGGCTACGTGCGCCGCAACATCTCTCCGGCAGGCTTCCCGTCGCCGATCCAGATCGTCGAAGTCGTGCTGCCGGCGGGCGCGCGCGTGGCGTACGAGACGGGAGCGCGCGACGTGACCATCCACCAGCAGATCTGGGTGAGGCAGGGAAGCATCGAGGTGACGGTCGGCAAGGTCACCCACCGCCTCGGGGAAGACGACTGTCTCGCCATGCGGCTCGACGAGCCGACGGCGTTTCGGAACCGCACGCGGAAGCCGGCGCGCTACGTCGTGGTGCTCGCCAGCGATCGCGGACGTTCGACGAGGAACTAGCATGCGAGACGACGCTATTCGGATCCGTCATCTCGAAACCCTCGCCGACAGCGAGATCGATGGGTTGAGCGACGTCCTGGTCGATTGCGTCGAGGGCGGCGCTTCGGTGAGCTTCATGCTTCCGATGTCGCGGGCCAAGGCCGAATCGTTCTGGCACGCCGCCGCCGCCAGCGTCGAGCGCGGCGAGCGGGTCCTGCTGATCGCCGAGGATGCGGCGGGGTCGATCGTCGGCACCGTCCAGGTGATCTGGGCGCAGGCCGAGAACCAGCCGCACCGCGGCGATCTCGCCAAGATGCTGGTGCACCGCCGAGCGCGCCGCCAGGGCGTCGGCGCGGCACTGCTCGAGGCCGCCGAGCGCAGCGCGGTCGACGCGGGCAGGACCCTGTTGGTGCTCGACACCGCGTCGGACGATGCGGAGCGCTTGTACGCGAGACGGGGGTGGCAGCGCTGCGGGGTGATTCCGGACTATGCGCTGATGCCCGACGGCGCACCGTGCGCCACCACCATCTTCTTCAAGCTCCTGCGCGACCGACCAGAGCGGCGTTTGGAGTAGCGCTACCGCAGGGCTCGAAACCACAGATCGAAGATCTTCTTCACGGTGGGCGTAAGCCGCCCACGGCGCCACTGATTGGCGGCCTTGCGGAAGACCTCGCTCTGGGTCGGATAGGGATGGATCGTGGTGGCGATCTTGCCCAGACCGATCCCGTGCGTGATCGCGAGGCAGATCTCCGAGATCATGTCGCCGGCATGCTCGGCCACCAGCGTCGCGCCCAGGATGCGGTCCTTGCCAGCCTCGACCACGACGCGCAGGAAGCCTTCGCCGGCGCCGTCGAGGACGGCGCGGTCGACTTCGCCGAGAGGGACGGTGATCGATTGCGTCTCGAGGCCGGCCGCCTGCGCTTCCTTCTCGTAGCGGCCGACGTGCGCGATCTCGGGGCTGGTGTAGGTCACCCACGGCACCACCAGGTTCTGATGACGCGCGCGGCCGAAGAAGAACGCGTTTTGGATCACCATCGCGGCGTGCGCGTCCGCGAGATGCGTGAACTTGAGAAGCGGCGTGATGTCGCCGGCGGCGAAGATCCTGGGGTTGGTGGTGCGCAGCCGTTGGTCGACCATGACCCCGGTCTTGTCGTACGCGACGCCGGCCGCCTCGAGTCCCAGATCCTCGACGTTGGGCGCCCGACCCACTGCGACCAGAATCTCGTCGCAGACCGTCTCGCCGCGCTCGCCGCCGCGCTCCCACGCGATGGTCCGCTCGCCGCCGGTGCCACCGGCGCGGCGCACCTCGATCATCTTCACGCCGAGCGCGAGCTCGACGCCGTCGCGCACCAGCGCGTCGGCGACGATGCGGGCGGCGTCGGCATCCTCGCGGATCAGGATCTGGGGTGCTACATCGAACAGCGTCACGCGCGCGCCGAACCGCGCGAACGCCTGCGCCAGCTCGCAGCCGATGGGTCCGGCGCCGATCACCGCCAGCCGCGGCGGCAGCTCGGTCAGGGCGAAGATGTTCTCGTTGGTGCGATAGCCGGCCGGTTCGAGGCCGGGGATCGGCGGCGCCGCGGCGCGCGCCCCGGTGGCGATCACGGCGCGGCGGAATCGCAGCGCGGCGCCGTCCACCTCGACCGAGTCGCGACCGGTGAAGCGGCCATGGCCGAGGAACACGTCCACGCCGACGCTGGTCAGTCGCACCGCGCTGTCGATCGGGCTGATCTGCGCGCGCACCCGGCGCATGCGTTCCATCGCGGTCGCGAAGTCGCCGCCCTCGGTGCCCGCACGCGGCGCTCCGAAGGCGCCGCCATCGCGCGCATCGTGCCAGGCGCGCGCGGCGCGGATCACCGCTTTCGATGGCACGCAGCCGACGTTGAGGCAGTCGCCGCCCAGGAGATGGCGTTCGACCAACGCGACCCTGGCGCCGAGACCGGCCGAGCCGACCGCGCTCACGAGGCCGGCGGCGCCGGCGCCGATCACCACCAGGTGATAGCGGTCCTTCGGCGTCGGATTGCGCCAGCCCGGCGGATGGACGTTCTCCACCAAGCGCTGGTTGTGCTGGTCGAACGGCTCGACCGTGACGCCGTGCTGCGGACGCTCGGTCATCGTCGATCGCGGCCGGTATCGCGGCGCATCAGGTGGCTCCTTCGGCCGGCTGCTCGAGCGCCGCGCTGCTCTTGAGCGCGCGCTGCGCGATCCGCGTCACCACGGTGGTGACGATCAGGGTCGCCAACAGTCCGAGCCCGAGCACCACGTAGTGAGCGGTGCCGCGCTCGGCGGCCGCGCCGGC
>DATAFT010000051.1:0-1922 GCA_036257295.1 Thermoanaerobaculia bacterium | reverse complement strand
CCGGTTCCAGGGCCTGGCCGCTGGCCAATGGCTGTGGGTGCCGCGAGCCGTGGAGCGGCTGCACCTCGAGATCGAGAACGCATCGCTCGGCGGATGGTGGTGGGGGGGAGCGCGCGGCGTCGAGCTGTCGAGAGCCGGGGCCGGGAGCTCGTCGAAGGTACTCGAGGTGACCGCGCCCGATCCTTTCGCGCTGGTGTTCGTGCCGGCGATCGAGGGCGGGCGTCTTTCCGTCATCGAAGGGGTGGAGCCGATGCCGCTCGCGGGTCCGCCGTCGGTGATCCCGGACGAAGGCGCGGTGTCGTGGCGCGACCGCGGCCGCCCGCCGGCCGCGCTCGAGGGCGTCGAGCAGACCATGCGGCGGCTGCGGGCGCAGGGCTACCTCTAGGTCCCGCGCCGTCCACGCGCCGGTGCGCCGAACGTGCGAGGATCGCGGGATCGAGACCGCGGCTTGCGAGCCCGAACCAGGAGGAGACCATGAGCTATCGCTTCGTGAAGGTGGAGCGCGAGGGACCGATCACGCTGGTGACGATCAACCGGCCCGAGGTGATGAACGCGCTCCATCCGCCGGCGCAGCAGGAGATGGAGAAGGTGTTCGACGACTTCCAGAACGACTCCCAGCAGTGGATCGCGATCGTCACCGGCGCCGGTGACAAGGCGTTCAGCGCCGGCAACGACCTGAAGTTCCAGGCGGAGCACGGATCGGCGGCGGTCCGCGACGGCCTGCAGGGAGTCAAGGGCGGCTTCGGCGGCCTGCACCGCCGCACCGATCTCTACAAGCCGGTGATCGCGGCGGTGAACGGCTTCGCGCTCGGCGGTGGGTTCGAGATCGTGCTGTCGTGCGACATCATCATCGCAGCGGAGCACGCCACCTTCGGACTGCCCGAGCCGCGCGTGGGGCTGATGGCCGGCGCCGGCGGCGTGCATCGGCTGCCGCGACAGATTCCGTACCACATCGCGATGGGCATGATGCTCACGGGTCGCCGCGTCACCGCGCGCGACGCCGAGCGCTACGGTCTGGTCAACGAGGTGGTGCCGGCGGCCAATCTGCTGGCGACCGCGCGCAAGTGGGCAGGGGAGATCCTGGAGTGCGCGCCGCTCTCGATCCGCGCCAGCAAGGAGGCCGCGGTCGAAGGTCTCGGCATGACGCTCCCGGCCGCGCTCGACCATCGTTTCGCGGGGTCGGCGAAGATGGCTGCCTCGGCGGACTACATCGAGGGGCCGCGCGCGTTCGCCGAGAAGCGCAAGCCGAACTGGACGGGGGCGTAAGCTGGCTATGCGATCGCGACCGGCGTGATTGGACTACCGAGTCCTCGCCACAAGCGCAGCGGAGCGACTACGAACATCGACTGGTAGACACGATCGCGAGCCAGCTCGTCGAGGTCGAGCAGCTCCATCAGGTAGCCGCCCTGGTCGCGCAGGAACTCCTGGTGCACCGGCAGGCCGTCGGCTACCGGGAACGCCTCGACCGCGCTGTTGTCGGCGGCGATCACGGCCACCTGCTTGCGACCGGCCCAGCGCGCCGCCTCGAGCGAAGGCCCGGGTTGGGAACGATTGAAGGCTTCGACGTCGCGCTCCCAGGTGGCGAGCCATCCGGTGCGGATGAGCACCGCGTCGCCGCTCCGGATCTCGACGCCTTCGGCCTTCGCCACGGCTTCGAGCTCGTCGGGCGTGATCACCTCGCCGGCGGGGAGGTGGTCGACACCGCGATGCGCGGCGACGTCGAGCAGAACGCCGCGGGTGACGATGGCGCCCACGTTGTCGATCGAGTTCTTGGTGGCGCCGCGCGAGGTCACGTGCTCGGCGGCGATCCAGCCGTTGTAGAGCTTGCCGTCACGGAAGACGTGGCACAACGCATCCATGTGCGTGGTGCCGTGGGTGTGGATCATGAGGATGTCCTCGGCGCCGCCGGGACCGGGCCCCTG
>DATAFT010000047.1:0-1990 GCA_036257295.1 Thermoanaerobaculia bacterium | reverse complement strand
TGGACGCCCGCCATGCTCGGGGCCTCGAACGACACCTCTTCGAGCACGCGCTCGGTGATGGTGGCGAGGCGTCGCGCGCCGATGTTCTCGGTGCGCGAGTTGACCTCGACCGCGATGCGGGCGAGCTCGGACACCGCGTCCGCCGTGAACTCGATGGTGAGCCCTTCGGTCGAGAGCAGCTCGCGGTACTGGCGGGTGAGCGAGCCCTCGGGCTCGGTGAGGATCCGCACGAAGTCCTCTTCGGTCAGGGCGTCGAGCTCGACCCGGATTGGAAAGCGGCCCTGGAGCTCGGGAATCATGTCCGACGGCCGGCTGACGTGGAAGGCGCCGGCGCCGATGAACAGGATGTGGTCGGTGCGCACCACGCCGTGCTTGGTCGACACCGTGGTGCCCTCGACGATCGGCAGCAGGTCGCGCTGCACTCCCTCGCGCGAGACGTCGGGGCCGCGGCCCGCCTCCCGGCCCGCGATCTTGTCCATCTCGTCGAGGAACACGATGCCGGCCTGCTCGACGCGCGAGCGCGCCTCCTCGGTGAGCTTCTGGCGATCGATCAGCTTCTCCGCCTCCTGCTGCATCAGCACTTCGCGCGCCTCGCGCACCGGGAGCTGCTTCTGCTTGCGGCGGCCGAAGATGCCGGGCATGAGGTCCTTGAGGTTGACGCCGACCTCCTCGACGCCCTGCATGGTGAACATCTCGAAGCTCTGGGTCGGGCTCTCGTCGACCTCGATCTCGACCATGCGGTCCTCGAGCCTGCCGGAGCGCAGTAGATCGCGGAACTTCTCGCGCGTGTTCTTGAGCTCGTCCTGCGGTGCGGCGCCTGCCTCCGGCGCGAAGCCCGGCGTGGTCGGCCGCGCCGGCGTCGCCGGCACCAGCAGGTGGAGCAGTCGATCCTCGGCGCGTCGCGCCGCCTCTTCGCGCACGGTCTCGCGCATCTCGGCGCGCACCATCTGCAGCCCGAGCTCCATCAGGTCGCGGATGATCGACTCGACGTCCCGGCCGACGTAGCCCACCTCGGTGAACTTGGTGGCCTCGATCTTGAGGAACGGCGCGTTCACCAGCTTGGCCAGCCGCCGGGCGATCTCGGTCTTGCCGACGCCGGTGGGGCCGATCATCAGGATGTTCTTGGGGACGATCTCCTCCGCCAGCGCGGGCTCGAGCTGCTGGCGGCGCCAGCGGTTGCGCAGCGCGATCGCCACCGCGCGCTTGGCCGCCTTCTGCCCGACCACGTGCTTGTCGAGCTCGTGGACGATCTGGCGTGGCGTGAGGTTCTCCATCGCCACCGCGGCGCGCGGCGCCGGGGTGGGAAACGTGGTCGACGCGGGCGGAGGCGTGGTGGTGGTCGTCATGTCGGCGCGAGCTCTTCGAAGGTGAGTCGATCGTTGGTGTAGACGCAGAGCTCGGCGGCGATCTTCATCGCCTCCTCGGCGATGCGCCGGGCCGGAAGGTCGGTGTAGCGCAGCAGCGCGCGCGCCGCGGCCATCGCGTAGTTCGCTCCGGAGCCGATCGCGAGCAGTCCGTCCTCGTCGGGCTCGAGCAGGTCGCCGTTGCCCATCACCAGGAAGCTGCGCTCCTTGTTGGCCACGATCATCTGCGCCTCGAGCTGGCGCAGCACCCGATCGGTGCGCCAGTCCATCGCCAGCTCGATCACCGCGCGCTCGAAGTTGCCGGAGTACTGCTCGAGCTTGCGCTCGAACCGCGCGAACAGCGCCAGCGCGTCGGCTCCGCCGCCGGCGAAGCCCACCAGCACCCGTCCCTTGTCGGCGCGCTTCACCTTGGCGGCGCCGGTCTTGAACACGGTGTGGGTCGCCGCGTTGGTCACCTGGCCGTCCGCCGCCATGCAGGTGCCGCCGTCACGGCGCACCAGGAGGATGGTGGTCGAAAGAAAGGTGGTCACGATTCGACCTCGGAGCCGGCCCGTGCGCGTGGGTGCGAGTCGCGGTAGACCTGGAGCAGCCGCCCGATCTCGAGGTGAGTGTACTTCTGCGTGGTG
>DATAFT010000658.1:0-10876 GCA_036257295.1 Thermoanaerobaculia bacterium | reverse complement strand
TCGGGATCACCGAGTTCGCGCAGTCGGAGCTGGGGGACGTGGTCTTCGTCGAGCTGCCCGAGCCGGGCGACGTGTTCGACGCCGATGACGAGATCGGCACCATCGAGTCGGTCAAGGCGGTGGCGGAGATCTACACACCCGTGTCCGGGGAAGTGGTCGAGATCAACGAGGAGCTCCAGGACCGCCCCGAGATCGTCAACCAGGATCCGCACGAGCGTGGCTGGCTGATTCGGCTGCGCTTGTCCAAGCCCGACGAGACCAGCTCATTGATGAACGCGCGCGACTACCAACAGTTCGCCGCCAGCACCAAGTAGCTCCGCTGCGCGTCGTGAGTCGACTCGAGCCCGTGCTGGTCGCTTTCTTTCTCGCGACCTGGATCGTCAGCCTGCTGGCGGTGCTCGGTCTGGTCGATCTGCGCGGCAGCCTCGACCTTGCGCTCTATCCGCTCTACTCGATCGCGGCGGCCGGAGGCTGGCTCGCCGGCAACGTTTACGTGGTGCGCGCTCGCGGGATCCCGTCACCGCTGCGCCGCCGCATCTTCCTGGTCTACTTCCTCGGACCGCCCGGAGTCCTCTACCTACTGCGCGCCATGGCCTCGCTGGAGATCCAGCGCGCAGCACCTCTGGTTCCGTTCTACAGCTTCGGTGTATGGAGCGTGTTCTTCCTGGTCCAGGTCTTCTTGATGCCGCATCCGGCGGCGCGTCGTTCGGTGCGCGCCGGCGAGCGCGATACCGACCGGGACGGCGATCCCCCTTTGGTACCATGACCGCGTGCTCCACGACGATCGCATCGACCGGCTCGAGTCCGACCTCCGCGGTCGCGGCTCGATCCTGATCGCCTTCTCCGGCGGCGTCGACTCCGGCGTGGTGGCGGCGCTCGCCCATCGCGCGCTCGGCGATCGGGCACTGGCGGTCACCGCCGCCGCCGAGACGCTCGCGGGGCGCGAGCTCGACTACGCGCGCCGGCTGGCTTCGGAGATCGGCGTCCGGCACGAGATCGTGACCTACGAAGAGTTGAGCAATCCAGACTTCGCTCGCAACCCGAGCTTCCGCTGCTACGTCTGTCAGGGCATGCGCATGGACGCCATGCTCGAGCTGGCCTCGCGGCGCGGCTACGCTACCGTCTGCGACGGCACCAATGCGTCCGATCCCGGCCCCAATCGTCCGGGGCTGCGCGCGATCGAGGAGCGCGGCGTCTACAGTCCGCTGCTCGCCCACGGCATCGAGAAGGCGACCACGCGGGAGATCGCGCAGGCTCTCGGCCTCTCGGTGTGGGATCGCCCGGCCAACGCGTGTCTGTCGTCGCGGATCCCGCACGGGCAGGACGTCACCCTGGGCAAGCTCCGCACGATCGAGGCGGCGGAGGACCTGCTCCACGACCGCGGCTTCACCGTCGTTCGCGTCCGTCACGACGACGGTCGCGCCCGGGTGGAGGTCGGTCGTCAGGAGCTGCCGCGACTCGCGGGTCTGTGGCCAGAGATCGAGCCCGAGATCAGAGCGCTCGGGTTCAGCGCCGCGCTCTACGATCCGCGCGGCTATCGCTCCGGCGGCGCCGACTCACCGGCTCCCGTTTCCTGAAGTCTGGGCGAGGGTCCATCGATGCGCGAGGACGAGCTGCGGGCGCTGCTCGCCGCGGTCGCCAAGGGCACGCTGTCGCTGGAGCGGGCGGTCGAGCGACTGGCCCAGCTTCCCTTCGTCGATCTCGGTGAAGCCAAGCTCGACCTTCATCGCGAGATACGCAGCGGCGTCGCCGAGGCGGTGTTCGCTCCGGGAAAGACCAGCGAGGATCTCGAGCGCATCGTCGACGGATTGCTGGAGGCGCACGGGAGAGTGTTGGTGACGCGCCTGCGAGCCGAGCAGGCGAGCGCTCTGGTCGAGCGTCACCCGGCCGCGAGCTATCACCCGCGTTGCGGCATCCTCACCATCGGCGAGCCCGAGCCCGCGCTCGGCTATTCCATCGCGGTGCTCGCGGCCGGCACCGCCGATCTCGCCGTCGCCGAGGAGGCGGTGATCTGCGCCGAGTGGCTGGGCGCCACCGTCGACCGCCACTACGACGTCGGCATCGCGGGCGTGCACCGTCTGCTCGGGCGGCTCGACGTCATCCGCCGCGCCGAAGCGCTGATCGTGGTGGCCGGCATGGATGGCGCGCTGCCGACGCTGGTGACGGGCCTGGTGCGCGCGCCGGTGATCGCGGTGCCGACCAGCGTCGGTTATGGGGCGAGCTTCGGCGGCCTGGCCGCGCTGCTCACCATGCTCAACGCCTGTTCTCCCGGGGTCGCGGTGGTGAACATCGACAACGGCTACGGCGCCGCGGTCATGGCGCATCGCATCTGCGCTCCGCGACCATCGCATCACCGTACGAGTAAAACCGGTAGCCCAGCGCGATCGCCTCTCGGTACGCGTCGAGGACCCGCTCCGTCCCGGCGAAGGCGGCGACCAGCATGAGCAGCGTCGAGCGGGGCAGGTGGAAGTTGGTGAGGAGCACGTCGACCACCTGGAACGCGTAGCCGGGTCGAACGAAGAGGTCGGTCGAGCCGGCGCCGGCGCGCAGTCCGCGGCCGGCGTTGGGCGCGGTCACCGTCGCGTCGTCGCTGTGGCGCGCCGCCGCCTCCAGGCAGCGCACCACGGTGGTCCCGACCGCCACCACTCGGCCGCCGCGCTGCCGCGTTCGCTCGATGGCAAGCACGGTTGACTCCGGCAGCAGGTAGCGCTCGGCGTCGAGGCGATGGTCCTCGACGCGCTCGACCTTGACCGGCTTGAAGGTGCCGGGGCCGACGTGCAGCGTGACGTTGGCGACCTCGACTCCCGCCGCCGCGAGCGCCGCGAGCATCTCGCTCGTGAAGTGGAGGCCCGCGGTTGGCGCCGCCACCGCACCGGGCTCGGCGGCGTAGACGGTCTGGTACCAGTCGCGGTCCTCGGGCAGTGGCGCGCGCTTGAGGTACGGCGGCAGCGGCACGGCGCCGTGGCGATCGAGCACCTCGCGCACCGGCGTCGAGAAGCGCAGCACGCACACGCCGTCCTCGCCGCGCGCCTCGACCACGGCCTCGACCGCTTCACCGATCCGCAGCACGGTCCCGGGAGCGAGCTTCTTCGCCGGCCGCGCCAGGGCCCGCCACCGTAGTGGATCGTCGCCGTCGAGGAGGAGCAGCTCGATTCTTCCGCCTCCCGGCGAGCGCACCGCCTCGAGACGGGCGGGCAGGACGCGGGTGTCGTTCACCACCACCAGGTCGCCGCGGCGAAGGAGGGCCGGCAACTCCGCCACCGTGCGATGCCGCTCGCTTGGCGCGGCGTCGAGCACCAGCAGGCGGGCGGTGCCGCGCGCGACCGGGGTGCGGGCGATGCGATCCTCGGGAAGCGGGTAGTCGAAGTCCCGTGTGCGCATGAACGGTCGCCGGCGATATTCTTTTGCGGATGGCCGAGACCACCGACGCGGCGCTGTCGCGGCGCCTCCTCTACGGCACGATTCTGGTGGGGATTCTCATCCTCTGCAATCTCGGCCTGTTCGGCGTGCTGCTCTTTCGCTCGCTCTCGGAAAAGGAGATCAGCCGCATCCTGCTCGAGACGCGCAGCGAGGCGGAGCAGATCGCCCAGGAGCTCGCCGGCGAGGTCGAGCGGCAGGGCGGCACCGACCTCTTCAACGCGCTGGTCCAGGAGCAGGAGACCCAGACCTACATCGATCGCGTTCTCGCCCAGCGCCAGATCGTCGAGACCGTCCGCATCTACGATCGCTCCGGCAAGCTGGTGTTCGAGAACTGGCGCGAGCGGCTGGAGTCGGGTGAGGAGCCGCCTCGGCTCGACCTGGCCGATGCGCCCGCGATCGAGACCAAGGTGCTGCACCGCGAGGTTCCCTACGACGTGGTCGAGGTGCCGGTCGGCAACGTCGGCTCGTTCGTGATCGGGATCAGCCGCACCGAGCTCGAGCGCCGCGCCGGACAGCTACGAGCCGACCTCATCCGCTCGGCGGCGCCGATCGCGGTGCTGACGCTGGTGGTCCTGGTCGGCGCCTACCTCTTCATCCTGTGGCTGGTGCGACGGGCGAAGAAGCTCGAAGGACGGGCCAAGGAGGCCGAGCAGCTCGCCTACATCGGCACGCTGGCCTCGGGTCTGGCGCACGAGATCAGGAGCCCGCTCAACAGCCTCAACCTCAACATGCAGATGCTCGAGGAGGAGTCGGTGGTGAGCGATCGTCGCTCCAACCACCGCCTGCTCGCGATCACGCGGGCCGAGATCACCCGGCTCGAGAATCTGGTCACGGACTTTCTCTCCTATGCCCGGCCGCGCCCCCTCGCGCTGGCCAGGGCGCGCGCCGTCGACCTGCTGCTCGAGCTGCGCGAGGTGCTCGCCGGACAGTTGCGGGCGGGATCGGTCGAGATCATCGTCGACGACCGCACCGGCGGCGCCGAGATCGAAGTCGATCGTGACCAGATGCGCCAGCTCCTGCTCAACCTGGTCCAGAACGGAGTCGCGGCGGCGGAGGATGCAGGGCGACAGCCGGTGGTGAGGCTCAGCGCCGAGCGCGACGGCAACCGGGTGGTGCTCGGCATCGAGGACAACGGCGCCGGGTTCGCGCCGGAGCTCGCGGAGCGGGTCTTCGACCTCTTCTACTCGACCCGTAAGGGCGGCACTGGACTGGGGCTCGCCATCGCCCGCCGGATCGCGCGCGCCCACGACGGCGAAGTGGAGCTCGAGAGCACGCCGGGTGTGGGCACGCGGGCGCTGGTGTCGCTGCCGGCGAGCCCGGCACGCTTGCGGCAACAGCCCGCCCCCACACTCGAGCACGGGGTCGCTTCGTCGCCGTGACCGCGGCCGGTCGGGTTGATCGGGCCCGGGCTACGTGGTAGCGTCTGCCGTTCCTTTGCGGGCGCGGCGGGCCGTGCCCATCCAACACGACAATCGGCAATTCCGGGATCGAATCCAATGTACGCGATCATCGAAACGGGCGGTAAGCAGTATCGGGTGTCGGCGGGCGACGTGATCGAGATCGAGCGCGGCCCCAGCACGGAAGGCGATCGAGTCGAGTTCGCGCGCGTGCTCATGGTGGGCGGAGACGGCGGCGTCCGCGCCGGCACGCCTGCGATCGAGGGCGCGGTGGTGCGCGGCCTCGCCCTGGGCGAGATCCGGGGGCCCAAGATCCGCGTATTCAAGAAGAAGAAGCGCAAGGGCTACCGGCGGACCAACGGTCACCGCCAGGACCTGTTGCGCGTTCGCATCGAAGGCATCGAGTAGGCATCGAGCGAGGACGCGATGGCACACAAGAAGGGTCAGGGATCGAGCAAGAACGGCCGCGACTCTCAGCCGAAGAACCTCGGCGTCAAGAGCTTCGGCGGTCAGCAGGTCAGCGGCGGCACCATCATCGTGCGCCAGCGTGGAACCGTGTTCCGTCCCGGATTGAACGTGGGACGGGGTGGCGACGACACTCTGTTCGCCAAGATCGACGGCGTGGTGGCGTTCCAGGACAAGGGCCGTCGCGGGCGCTTCGTCCACGTGCGTCCGGCCCAGGCCGAGTGAATCAGCTCGAGGCCTAGGACGCGTCAGCTCCGCCGGGCCGCACCTCTTGGTATTCATAGATGAGGCTACGGTCCACGTCCAGGCTGGACGTGGCGGCGACGGCTGTGTCGCGTTCCGGCGCGAGAAGTACGTCCCGCGCGGCGGCCCGTCCGGTGGCGACGGCGGCGACGGTGGATCGGTGCTGGTGATCGGCGACCGATCGCTCAACACGCTCTATCACCTGCGCCACACCCGGCGCGTGGTCGCCGATCGCGGCCGCCACGGCGAGGGGTCGAACCGCGCCGGCAAGTCGGGCGCGGACGCGCGGGTCAGAGTGCCGCCGGGAACGCTGGTGCGCGACCGGGCGAGCGGCGAGCTCCTCGCCGAGATCCTCACCGGGGACGAGCAGGTGGTGGTGGCGCACGGCGGGCGCGGCGGGCGCGGCAACGCGCGCTTCGCCACCGCGACGCGACAGGCGCCGGACTGGTGCGAGCCGGGGCGCGACGGCGAAGAGCGCGACCTCGAGTTCGAGCTCAAGCTGCTCGCCGACGTCGGCACGGTCGGGCTTCCCAACGCCGGCAAGTCGACGTTCATCTCGGTGGTGTCCTCGGCGCGGCCCAAGATCGCCGACTATCCGTTCACCACGCTGGTGCCTCAGCTCGGTGTGGTGGCGCGCGATCCGCTGGGCGAGCCGTTCGTGATCGCCGACCTGCCCGGTCTGATCGCCGGCGCTGCCGGCGGCGCCGGTCTCGGCATTCAGTTCCTCAAGCACGTCGAGCGCTGCCGGGTGCTGGTCCACCTGGTCGATCTGTCGGCGCCGGCCGGCGAGTCGGGTGTCGAGGACGAGATCGCTACCGTCGAGCGCGAGCTCGCCGCCTTCAACCCCGATCTGATGGCGCGGACGCGATTCCTGGTCGGGAGCAAGCTCGACGCTGCCGTTCCCGATCGCCGCGACCAGCTCCGGCGTGCTGCCGATCGTCGCGAGCTGCGCTGGTTCGAGCTGTCGTCGGTGACCAGCGACGGCGTGAGCAAGCTGCTCGGCGCGCTCGAAGCCGAGTTGGCTCGACTGCGGAGTACCACCGAATGAAGATCGGTCTCTTCGGTGGCAGCTTCGACCCCATCCATTGGGGCCACATCCGTCCGGTGCTCGAGGCGGTCGAGCAGGTCGGTCTCGAACGGGTGCTGTACCTCCCGACCGGGCGACCGCCGCACAAGCCCGATCGACGCCTGGCGCCGGCGCTCGCGCGCTATGCCATGACCGAGCTCGCTCTGCTCGAGCACGATCGCTTGTGGGTCTCGAGTCACGAGCTGTCGGAGGCAGCCCCGACCTACACGGTCGACACCGTGCGTCACTTCGCCGCGGCGTATCCGGGCGACCAGCTCCACCTGTTGATCGGCGCCGACTCCTTCGCCGAGCTCCGCACCTGGGTGCGCTTCCGCGAGATCCTCGACCTCGCTCGCCTGGTGGTGCTGGCGCGGCCGGGCGTCGAGACCCATGCCGCGAGCTCCGCGATGCTGTCGGGGGAGCCTGGCGCGAGCTCGCCGCGCGTTCGCCTGGTCGCCAACACACCGGTCGAGACCAGCTCGACCGAGGTGCGTCGTCTCCTCGCGCGCGGCGAGCGCCCACCGACGGGATGGGTGCCCGAGCCGGTGATAGACTTCGCGCTCAAGTACCGGCTGTATCGATGACCGGGGCCTCCTCCTCAAAATCCCAGAAGGACAACCTACGCCGCGCCGTCGAGGCGGCCGACCAACGCAAGGCGATCGATCTGCGCGTGCTCGATCTGCGCTCGGTGTGTGACTTCACCGACTACTTCGTGATCGCCAGCGGCTCGAGTCAACGCCAGGTGCAGGCGATCGCGACCGCGATCGAGGAATCGCTCGGCGCGGCCGGCGTCAAGGCGCACCACGTCGAAGGAGCGTCGCAGGGACGTTGGGTCCTGCTCGACTACGGAGATTTCGTCGCGCACATCTTCGACGAGGACCGGCGTCGTTACTACCGGCTCGAGGACATCTGGTCCGACGCGCCCGACGTGACCGACGCCTACCTCCGCGACGCGCCCGCACCGGCACAATCGTGAAATCGAGGGCCTTCACACTCGAGCGGCTGGTCGGCTCGTCGGCGGCGATGGCTCGTGCCCTGCGCGGGGCCGAACGGGCCGCCCTCTCCGACTCGGCGGTGCTCATCCTGGGCGAGCCCGGCACCGGCCGCACCTCGCTCGCTCGCGCTCTTCACGAAGCGAACGAGGATCGCGCCGGCCGAATGGTCGAAGTCGACGTCGGCACCATTCCCTCGACTCTGTTCGAGAGCGAGCTGTTCGGCTACAAGGCCGGCGCCTTCAGCGGCGCCACCCGCGACTACGTGGGCCGGGTCGGCCGCGCCAACGCCGGCACGCTCCTGCTCGACCACGTCGAGGAGCTGCCGCTCGAGACGCAGTCCAAGCTGCTGCGGCTGCTGGCCGATGGCAGCTACACGCCGCTCGGCGGCCGCGACCTCGCGGCGGAGACGCGCGTCATCGCGATCGCGTCGCACGAGCTGCCCGAACGCATCCGCCGCGGTCTCTTCCGCGAAGACCTCTACTACCGGCTCGACGTGCTCTCGTTCGTGATGCCGCCGCTGCGGCGCCGGCTCGAGGACCTCGACGCTCTGGTGGAGGAGCTCCTCGACGATCTGCGACGCCGCTTCGAGCGCCCGGATCTCTCGATCGAGCCCGAGGCCATGGAGTGGATGCGGCGCTACTCGTGGCCGGGCAACCTGCGCCAGCTCAAGAACCTGCTCGAGCGCCAGCTGGTGTTGTCAGCGACGCCGCGGCTCAACCCGGAGGCGCCCGGCGACAGCAGCGGAGAGCGGCCGCGACGGCTGCGCGACGCCGAGCTCGACGAGCTGCGCAAGGCGCTCGCCTACACGCGCGGACACCAGGGGCGCGCCGCCGCGCTGCTCGGCATCAGTCGCAAGTCCCTGTGGGAAAAACGCAGGCGATTCGGGATCGATTGAGGCTAGCAGCGCGTGGCTAAAGCCAGTATGGCCCCGCGCTGCCAGCCGATCACATTGGGCGATTCGATCCGGCAGACCGGATCGATCGCCTAGAGAGAGCGCAGGGCGATGAGTACTGCCGCTCTGCATCCCGACCTCGCTCCCGAGGAACGGCGGCGCCTACTGCGTCAGGGTGTCGATCACTTCAACGCCGCGCGCTTCTTCGAGGCGCACGAGGTGTGGGAGGAAGTCTGGCGATCGACGACTCCGGAGCCGAAAGAGCTGCTGCAGGGCTTGATCCAGGTAGCGGTCGGCATGGTGCACCATCGTGATCGCGGTCGGCCCGCGGTGGCCCGTCGCGTGCTCGCCAAGGGAAGACGTCGCGTCGAGCCCTACGCTCCGGCCGCTCTCGGACTCGATCTCGACGCGTTGCTGGCGAGCGTCGATGGTTGGAGTCGGTGGCTCGAGCACCGCGCCGGCGAAGCGCCCCCACTGCCGCGCCTGAGCGTCGCGCGACCCGCAGAGCTGCGATGAGGACGCTCTGGCGCGCGGCGCGGCGCACCGCGGCGGCCCTTCAGGTCGCGGTCGCGGCCGGCGCGCTGGTCGGCCCGCCGCGATCGGCGGCGGCGGACGAGCCGTTGGAGACGCCAATGGCCGTGGTCGACGAGCTGGCCGAGCTCGGGCCCCGACAGCCTTCGACGCCCGCTCACGACGACGCGCGCGACCTGCTGGTCGCTCGGTTGAGCCGGCTCGGCGCCGAGGAAGTGCGCATCGAGGCGATGCGGAACGGCACCCGCAACGTCGAGGGACTGGTGCACGGCGCCGACCCCAGCCTGGGCGAGATCGTCCTCGCGGCGCACTACGACACGGTTGCGGACAGTCCAGGCGCGGCCGATAATGCCGCCGGCTGCGCGGTGGCGCTCGGCGTCGTCGAGGAGCTGCTGCGGGCGCCGCTGCGCCGTTCGCTGCGTGTCGTCTTCTTCGACGGAGAGGAAGCCGGCCTGCTCGGCAGTGAAGCGTGGGTCGAGCGACTCGAGCCCGCAGCTCGCGATCGCATTCTCGCCAGCGTCCATCTCGACACCGTCGCCTTCGATCGCGACGGGGCGCCGGTCGTGCTCGATCTCGGCGGCTCGACCGCGGCGGGCGGGCCGTCACGGGCGCCGGCATGGCTGGTCCACGCCGTGCTCGTGGCGGGCGCCGCGGTGGGCTTTCCGTTTCGAGTCGACGATCACGTCGCGCCCATTCGCGCCCAGATCCTGACGCGCACTGCCCGCGTGCCCTGGAGCTCGGACGCCGTGGTGCTGCTCGACGCCGGAATCCCGTCGATCGTCCTCACCGACTTCTCGGCGCTCCATCCCTACGACGCCATGCACACGGCCGACGACGTCCCCGCGCGCATCGACGCCGAGCGGCTCGGGCGCTGGGTGCTCGCCACCGCCGCGGTGGTCCGGCGGCTCGACGCGCTCGAGGGCAGGCCGCGGTGGGAAGAGGAGTACCTGGCATTCGGCGGCCGGGTGTGGATCCGCCGCGATCTGCTGTGGATCGGGCTCGCGCTGTGGATCGCGCTGGTGCTGCGCGGCAGGCCGGGGCGGTGGGCCGGCGCCCGGCGTGACGAGCGGCGGGCGCGGGGGCGGTCGTATCTGCCTGGCTATTTATTCCGACTCGCGTTCCTGCTGGCCGCCATCATCACACCGGCGCTGGCGGCTCCACTGATCTATCCTCTCGCGCCGCTCGGCATGGTTACGCCACGCTCGACCGCGGCGCGCATCGCGCTCGCGGGCTTGGCCTGTGTCCCGACGGCGGCCTGGCTCGGCCTGCTCGCGGTCGCCGGCTGGCTGGGGCTGGCCTCCGGCTTCGCGCTCGCCCCCGCGAAGATGATCGTGCTGGTCGCCACTCTGGCGACATTCGGCTGGCAGCTCTGGACCCGCTCGGCAGGCGGACCCGAGCTGCCGGATGCTCCCCGCGAGGGAAACGCGACCCATGGAACCTGACCGCGGGGCGCAGCCGCCGGGTTTCGCTTCCGCGCCGAGGCAAAAGAAATTACAATGTCTCGATATGTTGCCGCGCCGCGTTTGCGTTGGCTGACGGTTTCGAAGCCCCGACTCTGATGCTCACAGGCCACAACACCGAGCTGCTGCGCGACGAGATCGCGTTCCATGTCCAGACCGAGGACAAGGGGCGGGCGAATCCGTTGGTGGTGAGCCTGATCTACGTCGGCGGCCGTGTGCTCGCCGCCAAGCGGACGAGCTACGCCGAGCTGTTGGCGAAGGGCTCGGGCGAGAAGGACATCGCCGAGTTGATGGACCGCCAGCACCGCACCATGCTGGCGGCGATCCGGCACGGCCGCTTCGACGACCACGTGCAGAAGCTGTTGGCGCGGCGCCCGCTCGAAGGCGTGCCCTCGCTCGGCGACAAC
>DATAFT010000635.1:0-3412 GCA_036257295.1 Thermoanaerobaculia bacterium | reverse complement strand
CGACTTGCGCAATGCCCCGCCCACTGTCCTCCACCAGATGGACACGCCGGTGATCTGCGCGCTCAACGGCTCCGCGGCCGGCTATGGCATGGACATGGCGCTCGGCTGCGACATCCGCGTCATGGCGGACGACGCCAAGCTGTCGGCGGCGTTCACCCGCCGAGGTGTGCTTCCGGAATCGGGAGGCACCTGGATCCTGCCGCGTCTGATCGGCTGGTCCCGCGCCTCGGAGATCATCTTCACCGGCCGCACGCTGTCCGCGGCCGAGTGTCTCGAGATGGGGCTGGTGTCGCGCGTGGTCCCGCGCGACCGCGTCCTCGCCGAGGCGCGCTCGATCGCCGATGACATCGCCACCAACGCGCCGCTGGCGGTCAAGGCGGCGAAGCGGATGATGCGGATGGGGCTCGACGAGCCGTTCACCGAGCACGTGCACCACGTCTTCCTGCAGCTCCTGCCGCTCCTGCGCAGCGACGACGCCACCGAGGGCATGAAGGCGTTCCTCGAGAAGCGCGCGCCGCGCTTCCAGGGTCGCTGAGCACGCGCCGCGCGACCTTTTTCTCGACGCTGCTGCTTGCCGTCGTCCTGATCGCGGCGGCCGGCTGTCGATCGCGCTCGCCGGAGCGGCCGAGCATCGTCGTCATCGTGGTCGACGATCTGGGCGCCTTCGATCTCACCAGCTACGGCCATCCCTACCATCGCACTCCCAACATCGACCGGCTCGCGCGCGAGGGCTTGCGCTTCTCGCAGGCTTACGCCGCGGCGCCGGTCTGCGCGCCGAGCCGCGCCGCGTTCTTCACCGGCAAGAGCCCCGCGCGCCTGCATCTCACTCATTCACTCCCGCCGCTGCGAGCGCCGCTCGCGGCGGAGCCGGCTGGAGACACCGGGCCGGCAGTGCAGAAGGTCACCGAGCCACGCAGCGCTACCTGGCTTCCCGAGGGCGAGGTGACGATCGCGGAGCGTCTGCGCGCGCGCGGCTACCGCACCGCGCTGATCGGCAAGTGGCACCTCGGACGCGAAGCGAGCGGCCCCGCCAATCAGGGGTTCGATCTCGCGATCGGAGGTGAGGACGAGGCCGCGCCGGCGAGCTTCTTCGACCCCTACGGACTCGAGCGCCTCGCCGACCGCCAGCCCGGCGAATACCTCACCGATCGACTCACCGACGAGGCGCTGGCCTTTCTCGACGACAGTGCGGGCGAGCCCTTCTTCCTGGTGCTGTCGCACTTCGCGGTGCACACGCCGATCGAGGCTCCGCCAGATCGAGTGCGCGAATGGGAGGAGCGGCTGCCGGCGCCATCGGACAGCGCGCGAGAGCGTGAGCCGGAAGGCTCGTTGCGCGCGGCCTATGCCGCGATGCTCGAGAGCGTCGATCACAGCGTCGGCCGGGTCACCGCGAAGCTCGAGGAGCTCGGCATCGCGCGCGACACGCTGGTGGTCCTGACCTCCGACAACGGCGCGGTTGGCCAGACGCCGGACACCGGGCAGATCGTCTCCACCAACGCCCCGCTGCGCGGCGGCAAGGCCACGCTCTACGAAGGCGGGTTGCGCGTGCCGCTCCTGGTGCGATGGCCGGCCGTGGTGGCGGCGGGGAGGGAGACGGACCTCCAGGCCACGACTGCCGATTGGTTCCCGACGCTGCTCGACCTGGCCGGCGCCGGTGACGATGGCGGCGGCGGCCAAGAGCGGCTCGATGGCGTCAGTCTCGCGCCGTTGTTGCGCGACGGCGGCTGGCGCATCGACCGATCGATTCACTTCCACTACCCGCACTACATTGCCGGGTACCGCCCCGACCCGGCTCGCGAGACGTGGTGGAACACGCCGGGCGCGGCGGTGCGCTCGGGCGCCCTCAAGCTGATCCGGCGCTTCGATGGGGGAGCAGAGCTCTACGACCTGGCTACCGATCCGAGCGAGGCCCGCGACGTCGCCGCCGATCGCCCCGACGACGCGCGTCGGCTCGAGACCGACCTCGACGACTGGCTCGAGACGCAAGGGGCCGATCTGCCGCGGCCGAACCTCGCATACGACGCCGGTGCGTTCGCGCGCGAGATCGAGCGGTCGGTCGTCGCTCTCGGCGCCTCCTCCGAGTGGACACCCAACGGCGAGTGCACCAAGCGCGTCGCCGGCGGCAAGCTCGCGCTCGACTGCGCGGAAACGCCGTTCATCGTCGGACCCGAAATGGTGATCTCAGGTCCGGTGCGCGTCGCCGTCCGCTTCAAATCGACTGGGACGCGCGGCGCGCCGGCGCTCTGGTACCGCGCCGCCGACAAACCGGCTTTCTCGGGAGATCGCGTGAGCCTCCAGGCGGTCGGGGACCGACCCGACGAGTACGAGGGACACGTCGGCCGCGACGGATCGATCCGTCAGCTCCGCATGGACTTCGGCCGCGGCAAGGGCGGGAAGGTCGAGGTCGATTGGATTCGAGTACTGCCGGCGACCAGCGGGAAGGCGTTGGTGGAATGGAACTTCGACGACGCAGCAGAATGAGCGGGCGGTAGGCTCTAGATGCTGGCATGATGGTAGACCGACCAGCAATGACGTCATGATCAGAGTTCAGATCCGAGTCACCGAGGAACAGTTGGAGGAGCTCAGCCGGCTTGCCCAGTGGGACGAGTTGTCAGTATCGGACGTCGTTGGGCGAGCTGTGGATGCGTTGATTGCCGCCATGCCCTCACCCAGCGAGCGGGCGCTGGCCGCCGCTGGGCTGTACGCCTCCACCAAGCATGACATCGCCGCAGCGCACGATCATCACTTGATGGCGACTTTTCGCTCGTAGCCGGCGTCGTTGGAGCGGGCGTTTTTGAGGATCAGCGGCAGTCGTCAGTCACAACTTAGGCCATCGCTGAGATCCTCTACCCGGACTCGGCGCCCGTAGCGGTTGTGTGTGGACGTTGCAGGGCGACGCGCCGATACACTGCCCACCATGCTGCTCGGCGATCTGGTCGAGACCTCGACGCGGCTCGCGGCCACCCGCTCGCGTCTCGAGAAGACCCGGCTGCTCGCGGACCTGTTGCGCCGCGCCCGCGGACGCGAAATCGAGCTCGTGGTCGACTACCTCTCCGGCGTGCTGCCGCAGGGTCGCATCGGCGTGGGTTGGTCGATGATCCAGCGCGCCGAGTCAGGTGGCGCCGGCGCCGCGGCGGCGCCGTCGCTCGCCCTCGCCGAAGTCGACGCCGTCTTCGAACGTCTGCGCTCGATTGCCGGCGCGGGCTCGCAGGAGGCACGCATTCGGGAGCTGGCGACGCTGCTCGCTCGCGCCACCGCCGACGAGCGCTCATTCCTCGTTCGCCTGCTCGGCGGTGAGCTCCGCCAGGGCGCTCTCGAAGGCGTGATGGAGGAGGGGATCATCGCCGCTTCGGGCCTGCCCAAGCAGCGGGTACGGCACGCGATCATGGTCGCCGGCGCGGCCGGTGAAGTC
>DATAFT010000589.1:0-2668 GCA_036257295.1 Thermoanaerobaculia bacterium | reverse complement strand
GCTCGTATGTTCAACAGAGTTGCACTTGCGATCTCATCCATGATCAGCACGCGTAGCTCACCCGCCGTCACTCGGGGATAGACTCCGCGCCGAATCGTCCCAACTACGCGGCGCCGCAGGGTGCTGGTCGTCGCGGAGGAGCCACCGATGTCGCTGGCGCGTCGTCTCGCCCCAGGTCTCTTCGCCCTCAGCGCGACCGTGCTCGTCAGCCCGGTCCCTGCCCAGGTCGTCCGCATCGCGGGCGAGTTCCGGGTCAACGTCTACACCACCAACCGGCAGTGGCAGGCGGCGGTCGCATCCGACGCGGACGGTGACTTCGTCGTCGTTTGGGAGAGCACCGCCGCCCAGGACGGCGAGGCCTACGGCCTGTTCGGTCGCCGCTACACGAGCCTGGGGGCCCCCGTCGGCGCCGAGTTCCAGGTCAACGTCTTCACCCTCGACAGCCAGAGCTCGCCGTCGATCGTGGCGCAGCCCGACGGCGACTTCATCGTCGCCTGGAGGAGCCGCAATCAGGACGGGGGCGGCGACGGCGTTTTCGCGCGTCGTTTCGACAGCGCGGGCGGCTCGATCGCGAGCGAGTTCCAGGTCAACGTCGCCACGGTCCACGTGCAGAACACGCCCGCGGTGGCGCTCGACCCGGACGGCGACTTCGTCATCGTCTGGCAGAGCTACGGCCAGGACAACCACCGCTTCGGCGTCTTCTCGCGGCGCTTCTCGAGCGACGGCGCGGCGATCGGGACCGAGTTCCAGGTCAACCTCTACACGACGCTCGAACAGTTCCGCCCCGCGATCGCGATCGAGCCCGATGGCGACTTCATGATCGCGTGGCAGAGCAACGGCCAGGATGACCCGTTCGCCGGCGCGTTCGGGCGTCTCTTTGCGAGCACCGGCGCGGCGGTAGGCGGCGAGTTCCAGATCAACTCGTTCACGGCCGGCTACCAGGAATGGCCCGCGGTCACCATGAGCGCCGGCAACTTCATCGTCGCCTGGTCGAGCGCCGCGCAGGACGGCTCGCAGTACGGCGTGTTCGCGCGGCGCTTCTCGACCTCGGGCGCCGCTCTGGCGAGCGAGTTCCAGGTCAACACCTACACCAGCACGTCGCAGCGCTACGCTGCAATCAGCGCCGACGCAGACGGCGACTTCGTCCTGGTCTGGCACAGCAACGCCCAGGACGGCGCCAGCTACGGCATCTTCGGACGGCGATTCTCGAGCGCGGGCGGCCCGCTCGCCGTCGAGTTCAGGGTCAACACCTACACCACCAGTTACCAGCGACTGCCGGCGGTCGCCGCGGAAGCGAACGGCGACTTCGTGGTCGCCTGGTCGTCGAGCTCGCAGGACGGTAGCGCCGAGGGCATCTTCGCCCAGCGCTACGGGCAGTTCTCGCTCGTCGACATCGACGCCAACGGCGCGATCACACCGCTCACCGACGGGCTTCTCCTGCTGCGCTCGCTGTTCGGCTTCACCGGCGCCTCGCTGACCACCGGTGCCGTCGGCGGGGGCTGCACGCGTTGCGACGCGACCGCAATCAAGACCTACACCGACGGGCTCGTTCCGCTCGTCGACGTGGACGGCAACGGCGCTACCGCTCCGCTCACCGATGGGCTCCTCGTCCTGCGGCGCCTCTTCGGCTTCGGCGGCGCGACGCTCACCACCGGCGCCGTCGGCGGCGGCTGTACGCGCTGCACTGCGGTTCCTATCGAGGGCTACCTGGCCTGGCTCGGCGTCTGATCGCGGGTGCTCGGTAGCAATTCACTTCGCGCCGGTGGCGAGTGGCATCGAATCGTGTCGGACGACCACTGGCAGCGTATGGCGGCGGCGGACGCGCCACAACCAATAGAACATCGCGCCAAATATCAGCAGGATCGGCAGAGCTCGCATCGGCGCAGTCGTGAATAGTTCTGGAAGGATCTTCGCCACGCGCTCACGCACCGAGAAGAACGATCCGGCGGCGATGAACAACGCGAAGCACATCCGCCACAGATGGCGCGCCAGGCGTGGCCTGCCGCGAGGCGCGCCGAATCGGAGGATGCGCACGTCGCCGGCGGCCGCCACGATCAGGACGGTGGCGAGGAAGAAGTGCATCAGGAACGGGACGCCGTTGTTGACACCGCCAGGGTTGTTGAAGGTCTCCACGCCGCGCAGGATCCCCCCGAACGCTAGTCCGACCGGCACCGGCAGCAATGCAACAGTGATCGCGCGGGTCCATGGCGACACCGGGCGGACGGTCGTGAGCGCCGTGCCGACAAAGTAGGCCGTCATGAAGCCAGCGAACACATTCGGGTCGGTGGGACTCTCGAGAAACCCCAGGGTCGAGGCGGTGGCCCCCATGACCAACATCGCGCAGACGAACAGCAGTCCGCTGCGGCGGTGGATGGCCCCGCCCTTCTTCGCAAACAAAGCCGTGAAGCCGAACACCATGGCGAGCCCGCCCGCGGCAACGTGGATCGGTAAGAGCATCGGCGGGGCGTTCATCGGCTCGAGCTCCGCTTGCCCGCCGTTGCCGGTCGCTCGCGCTCCGCGTGCTCGGGCTCGAACCGGAGAAGGTCACCCGGCTGGCACGAGAGCGCCTCGCAGATCGCATCGAGCGTCGAGAAGCGGATTGCCCGCGCCTTGCCGGTTTTGAGAATCGAAAGGTTGGCCAGCGTCATTCCGACCCGATCCGCGAGCT
>DATAFT010000559.1:0-4832 GCA_036257295.1 Thermoanaerobaculia bacterium | reverse complement strand
CCTTGATGGCGCCGGCGTCGAGCCCGAGATCGGCGATGCTCCACTTCTGGAGCGGCTTGCGGTACGACATCATCACGTCGCGGGTCTTCGGGATGCGCGGGACGTTCGACTCGCTGTTGGTGATGGTCAGCAGCACCGGCGGCGCGCACTCCGCCATCTCGAACCCGACATCCGTCTGACGCCGCAGCTTCAGGCCGCTTCCTGCCGGCTCGATGCGATCTACCAGCGACAGGTACGGCAGCCCCAGCTCGGCGGCGAGCAAGCCGCCGGTCTGCCCCACGCCCCAGTCGCCCGACTCGCGGCCGACCAGGATGAGATCGAAGGCGCCCAGCTTCTTGATCGCCGCCGCCAAGACGCTGGCCACCGTCGCGGGGTCGGGGTTGGTGTTGCCCTGGCGCTGCACCAGCACCGCGTGATCGGCGGTCATCGCCAGCGCCTTGCGCAGCACGTCCTCGCCCTTCTCGCCGCCGTAGCAGAGGGCGGTGATCTCGCCGGGCTGCGCCTGGCGAAGCTGGAGCGCGGTCTCGAGCGCGTTCTCGCTGAAGATGTCGGTCACCAGGTTGGCGGTGCCGACCTTCGCCTCTTTCTTCTCGGGATCGATCTGGAAGTCTCGCGCCGGGACGTCCGGGTCGAGCACCTGCTTCATGCACACCAACGTCTTCATCCGATGTCCTCTCGTCGAGCGGCCTCACCGCCCGTCCTATGCTCGGCCAAAATACCTTCTAGCGCCATTGCCGTGATCTGCCGCGCCACCTCTTCGCCCCCGAGCTTGCCGTCGCGTTTGTACCAGCGCGCCAGCCACATCAACAGGCCGAGGATCCCGAACGCGCCCACGCTGGGATCGAGCTCGGTTCGTCCCGCCGCCCCGAGCTCCGCCACGTTGTCGCGGATGAACTCGTAGTACGCGCGCTGGCGGCGCCGGATCCTCTCACGACGTTCGGGGGCGAGCGCCTCGGTCTCGTCGACCAGGAGCGTGATGGCGTTGCCGTCGAGCGTGATCCCGAGCGCATGGCTGGTGATGATCGAGCGCAGGCGCTGCTCCGGCCCGGAGCAGGCGCGGGCCGCCTCCACCCACGCCTCCAGGCGATCCATCGCGAAGCTCACGATCGCGAACAGGAGGTCTTCCTTGCCCTTGACGTAGTAGTAGAGCCCGGCCTTGGTGAGGTCGACCGCGTCGGCGATCTCGCCCATCGCGGTGGCGTGGTAGCCCTTGCGTTGGAAGATTTCCGCCGCCGTCCGGAAGATGGCGGCGGTGCGATCCTCTTCGATGGCGACGGGGCGTTCAGCCATACCTACCGACCGTTCGGTAGATTAGCATCGCGATAGGATCTGCGCGTGCCTGCAGCCCCAGCGCGCCACGGCGCCGACATCATCCAGCGCGGCTTCGAGGAGTTCCACGAGAGCTTCCGGGCCATCACGCGCCGGACCAAGGACCGGTTCGAGTCGCGCGACTGGGTCGGCATCCGCCGCGACACCGTGCGCCGGCTCGGCTTGCACAGCCGGGCGGTCGAGGAAACGCTCCAGGCGCTGAGGCAGGAGTTCGGGGCGCAGGTCGAACGCCACCAGCTGTGGGCGGCGCTCAAAGACGCTTTCTCGCTCGCGATCCTGGGCTCCGACGACTGCGAGCTGGCGCAGACGTTCTTCAACTCCTGCACGCGCCGCGTCTTCTCCCACGTCGGTGTCGACCCGCGCATCGACTACACGGCGCAGGACTTTCCGGTCCCGTTCCGCGGCTGGGAGATGTCCAGCGCGCGCATGTATGCCACTCGTTCCGTGAGCCCGCTCCTGGTGCGCCGCATCCTCGAGGACGCCGGCTTCCGGATTCCGTTCCGCGATCTCGAAGGCGACGCTGTGGCCGCGGCGGCCGCGATCGACGACAGTCTGAGGCAACAGTTCGGATCGACCGAGATCGAAGCCCTCGACTTCCTACGGCCAGTCTTCATCCGCAACAAGGGCGCCTACCTGGTCGGCCGCGCGCGGCGCGAGGTCGACTCGCTGCCGCTGGTGATCGCCATCCTCAACGGCGAGGACGGGCTCACCGTCGACGCGGTGGTGCGCACCGAGAACGAGATCTCGATCATCTGGAGCTTCGCGCGCTGGTACTTCCATGCCGATCTCGCCAGCCCGCGCCAGGTGATCGGCTTCCTCCACTCGATCCTGCCGCGGAAGCGCATCTCGGAGCTCTATCTCTCGCTGGGCTACGACAAGCACGGCAAGACCGAGTTCTACCGCGATCTCACCTCGTATGCCGCCGAATCCCACGAGAGCTTCGTGGTGGCGCCGGGCCAGCGCGGCCTGGTGATGTCGGTGTTCACGCTGCCGTCGTACGAGTTCGTGTTCAAGGTGATCCGCGACACCTTCCCCGCATCCAAAGCCACCACGCGGCAACGCGTCATGGAGCGCTATCGCCAGGTCATGGTCCACGACCGCGTCGGGCGCCTGGTCGACTTCCAGGAGTTCGAGCACCTCAAGTTCCCGCGCGCGCGCTTCGCGCCGGAGCTGCTCGACGAGCTCTTGAACGAGGCGTCGCGCAACGTCGGCATCGAAGGCGACGACGTGGTGATCCGCCACCTCTACGTCGGCCGCCGCGTGACGCCGCTCGACGTGTTCTTGAAGACCGCCTCCGCCGACGAGCGCGAGGCGGCGATCGTCGACTGGGGCCGCGCGCTCAAGGAGCTCGCCGCCGCCAACATCTTCCCCGGCGACATGCTGTCGAAGAACTTCGGCGTCACCCGTCACGGCCGCGTCGTGTTCTACGACTACGACGAGCTGTGCGCGCTCGACGACTGCCAGTTCCGGGTGTTCCCGAGCTCGCGATGCGACGAGGACGAGCTCCAGCCCGAGCCCTGGTTCTCGGTGCGCGACGGCGACGTCTTCCCCGAGGAGCTCGAGCGCTTCCTCGGCATCGACGAACGCCTCCATCGCGTCTTTCGCCGCCACCACGGCGAGCTGTTCGAGGTCGACTTCTGGCGCCGCATGCAGGAGCGCAACCGCGAGGGCGAGGTCATCGACTTCTTCCCCTACGCGGAATCGAAAGCGGTGGGAAGCGCTACCTCGGGCCACCTCGGCTAAACGACCGCGGCGCCGTCGGCGATCCGACAACGATGGATCTCGGGCGCGCGACCGAACCGCGCCGCGAACGCGCGCTCGATGCTCGCGGCCACCACGTCAGCGCGATCCTCGTCGACCAGCGCCGCGACGCAGCCGCCGAACCCGGCGCCCATCAGCCGGGCGCCGTGACAGCCGGGCGCACCCCACGCCGCCTCCGCCAGGACGTCGAGCTCGGGGATGCTCACCTGATAGAGGTCGCGCGAGCTGCGGTGCGAGTCGCTCACCAGCGCGCCCAACGCGGCCGGCTCGCGACCGTCGCGCAGCAGCGCTGCCCCGCGCCGAACACGTTCGCACTCCTCCACCACGTGGCGCACGCGCCGCTGCAGAGTTTCCGGTAGAGACCCCGCCGCTTCGAGCGTGCCCGCATCGGCGTCGCGCAGGGCGGCGAGATGGAGGCCGCGCTCGCGCAGCAGGCGGAGCGCTTCACCGCACTCGCTGCGCCGATCGTTGAGTTGACCGGCGACCAGGCGGCGGCGCACGCCGGTGTCGGCGACCAGAACCGCAATGCCGGCCGGGAGCGGCAGACGCTCCCAGTCGAACGTGCGGCAATCGAGCAGCACGACGTGGTCGCGGCGTCCGGCGAGGCTCGCGAACTGGTCCATGACGCCGGACTGGACGCCGACGTAGTCGTTCTCGACGCGGCGTCCGAGGCGCGCCGCCTCGACGTCGTCGAGAGCGAGCCCGCCGAGCTCGCGCCAGGCGAGGAGAAACGCGACTTCAATGGCTGCCGAAGAGCTCACGCCGGCGCCGGGAGGAAGCTCGCTCCCCACCACGGCGTCGAGCGGCGTCACTCGATGGCCCGCTGCCGCGAGCGCCCAGGCGACGCCGGCGGGGTATTCCATCCAACCCATCGACGCGCGACCCGTCGCCGCGGCAGGACCGGGTACCGGGTCGAGCGTCAGCGCTTCGCCCGCTCCCAGCTCGAGGCTGGTGACGCTCAAGATCGGGCCTGATCCGCGAGCCGCGGCCAGCCAGACCGCGCGGTCGATCGCGCCGGGAAGCACCAGGCCTTCGTTGTAGTCGACGTGAGCGCCCAGCAGATTCACGCGGCCCGGCGCCCGTACCAAGAGATCGGGCGAGCGGCCGTGGAGCTCGCGAAATCGTTCGACGACGCGCGCCCGAATTGCAATCACGGCCGGCGGGGCTTGGTGTCGCGAGAATCAGCCGGCGCCGAAGCTTCGGCGACAGGAGCTTCGGCCGCGAGGCGGCGCTCGAGCAGGTCGAGACGGCGGCGCAGCTCGTCGATCTCGTCGTTCCCTGCCTTGGTCGCTTCGACCGTTGCCGCGGCGCTCGACAACGGCTCGCTCGGGGTGCTGGCGGAAGCGGCGCCAGCAGAGCGGCGGTCGAACGGATTGAGCAGCTGCGACAGCGAGGCCGCGACCTGGCGCGGATCCCACAACTGCGTCCAGGCCTCGAGCGCCGGCCGGGCGTCACCCCATCGCCGTCGGGCATCCTCCTGCCAGCGCTCCTGGAGACGCTGGTACACCTCGAGCGAGCTCTTGAGGTACCAGTCGAGGAAGTCGCGGAAGGCGCGGTCGGAGGCGCGAGCGAGCTCGTAGAGGAGGTTGAGCGGAAGGCCCTTCTCCCCCTCCTCCTCCGCCGCTTCCAGCACGATCTGGGTCAGGACGCGTCGGGTGACGTCCTCCTCGGTGTTGGCGTCGACGACGCGGATCTTGCGGCCTTCCCGCACCAGGGCCCGGACGTCGGCCAGGTTCACGTAC
>DATAFT010000529.1:0-12284 GCA_036257295.1 Thermoanaerobaculia bacterium | reverse complement strand
TGGGAGCTGCCGGAGGACGAGCCGCCGCCGCCGTGGCTCACCATCGTCGGGGTGGTCGGCGACATCCGCCACCAGGGCCTCGAAAGTCCGCCGCGCCCCGAGGTGTACGTGCCCTACGCCAACTCACCCGGCCGCGGCATGGCGGTGGTGATGGAGACCGCCGCCGCCGATCCGGCGGCGCTGGCCGCGCTCGCGCGCGAGACGGTGACGAAGATCGATCCCGATCAACCGCTGTTCAACGCCCGCACCATGGACGAGATCGTGATGCGGGAGGCGGCTGGGTTCCGCGCCATCGCGCAGATCCTGAGCGCGGTCGCGTTCGGAGCGCTCGCGCTGGCCGCGGTTGGCATCTACGGCGTCATCACCTGGAGCGTGAGCCAACGGCGCCAGGAGATCGGCATCCGGCGCGCGGTCGGCGCCGGCGCGCGCGACATCGTGTGGCTCACGCTGCGGCAAGGTCTCACGCCGGTCGGGATCGGCTTGACGATGGGCACCGCGCTCTCGGTCGGTTTCTCGTTCGCGCTGCAGAGCCTGATGTTCGGCATCGTGCCGACCGCGCCGCGGACCTACCTGCTGGCGGCCGGCGGGCTGCTGGCGGTCGCGATGGCGGCGAGCCTGCTGCCGGCGGCGCGCGCCACACGGCTCGACCCGCTGGTCGTCCTGCGGCACGAATAGAAGGGCAGCAGCTCGACCACGGCGGCTAACCCTGCTCGACACTCGCCCGAAACGTCGGCGCTCGACGATGGAGCGTCGCCTGCTCGTAGGCGTAAGCGATCGAGATCAGCTCGCCCTCGGCGAACGCGCCGGCGAAGAACGAGATCCCCACCGGCAGGCCCTGCACCATGCCGGCGGGAACGGTGACGTTGGGATAGCCCGCCACCGCGGCGTGAGTCGAGCTGCCGCCGCGGAAGGAGTCGCCGTTCACCAGGTCGATGGTCCACGCCGGCCCCCCGGTCGCCGCCACGATCGCGTCGAGCCGATCGCGCCGCAGCGCCGCGTCGATGCCCTCGCCGCGCGCCAGGCGGCGCGAGGTCTCGAGCGCGGTGACGTACGCCGGGTCGGTGAGCGCCCCCTTGGCCGCCGAGGCGATGAAGCGCTCCTGACCGAACCAGGGCATCTCGCGCTCGCGGTTCTCCTCGTTGAAGCGGATGAGGTCGTCGAGCGTGCGGACACGCGGGCCGGGACCGAGTGTCGCCAGGTAGGCCGCGATGTCCGTCTTGAACTCGTAGAGCAGCACCTCCTGCTCGCTCTTGCCGAGCTCCTCGCCCGGGGCCTCCAGCGCGATCGGGTCGACGATGACCGCGCCGCCATCGCGCAGAGCCGCGATCGCCTCCTCCATCAACCGATCGACGCCGGCGTGAAAGCCGAGCAGCTTGCGCGCGATGCCGAGCCGTTTGCCGCGCAGGGCGCCGGCGTCGAGGAACTCGGTGTAGTCGGGGTGAACCGGGCCCGAGCGGCCGAGCGTGGCGGGATCCCTGGGATCCGCGGCCGTGAGCGCCGACAACACCACCGCAGCGTCCGCCACGGTGCGCGCCATCGGCCCGGCGGTGTCCTGGCTGTGCGAGATGGGGATGATGCCGGCGCGGCTGACGAGCCCCACGGTGGGCTTGATGCCGACCAGGCCGCAATGAGACGACGGGCAGACGATCGAGCCGTCGGTCTCGGTGCCGATCGCGGCGGCGCACAGGCTCGCCGCCGCGGCGACCCGGAGCCCGAGCTCGATCCGCAGGGGCTGCGGTCGAGCGCGTAGGGATTGCGACACTGGCCGCCGCGTCCTGACCAGCCGCTCGACGACGGCCTGGCGCGGAAGTTCGCCCACTCGCTCAGGTTGGCCTTGCCGAGGAGGACGACGCCCGCCTCGCGCAGCGCGCGCGCCACCGTGGAGTCGCGCGACGGCACCGATCCTTCGAGCGCGAGCGAGCCCGCGGTGGTGGTCATGCGGTCGGCGGTGTCGATGTTGTCCTTGAGCAGGATCGGCATGCCGTGGAGGGGGCCGCGCACGCGCCCGGCGCTGCGCTCCTGATCGAGAGCACGCGCGATCGACTGCGCCTCGGGGTTCGTCTCGAGCACGCTGGCCAGCCTCGCGTCGAGCGCCTCGATGCGCTCCAGGTAGAGCTCGGTGGCTCGCAGCGACGTGAGCTCACCGCTCTCGAAGCGGCGGCGGAGCTCGGCGATGCCCACCTCGAGCAGCTCGAAGTCGGAGCCGGGCATGCCGGCCGACGGCGGCGAGGGTTCGCCCTTCCGTTCGCCTGGCTGTTCCTGGGCGCCCACGCCGGGGCTCGCGCCGGCGCCAGCCATCATCGCGGCGCCGCCCAGCGCGCCGAGTCGGAGAAAGCTCCGCCGATCGCTCCCCGATCCCGGCCCCCGCCCACCCGTCGCCTCGCCGCCGGCGCGCGCCCGCGAGTCGCGTCGTCTCCCCATCGTCGTGCTCCTCTACTTGGTTCCATCCGCTCGAGCCAGGAGACCGCGCGCCGCGACGCGGACCTGAGGATCGGACAGCCGGTAAACGCTCCGATCGAGCAGGTAGTGCACGAACCCGGTCGCGAAGCCGAGAGCCAGGAGGGCGGGAACCCAGGACGAGGTACGCAGTGCCGTCGCGATGGCGCCGAAGATGCGGTCGCCGTAGTACTGAGCATCGATCCCCTGCCGGCCCCCCTCGACCTCGAACAGCGGCAAGAGCACCACGGATGCGACCACCACCAGAAGCAGAACGGCCCAGGGCCGCGTGTTCAGCCCGTGCAACACCCGCCGCACACCACCGCGCATCGGCGCCGGTTCCTCGGCCGGGGCGCGGGAGGCGAGACCGGTCGCGAGAATCCAGTGCTGCGACGTCCAGATGACGAGGAAGAGAAACAGGCTTCGCGGACGGAGAGCGAGGCCGACCATCGCGGCGACTCCCAGGACGTACAGCACGCGCGGCCAGGACCAGCGCGGTGCGCGCAGCTCCACGAACAGCATCGCGGCTGTCGCCGCGACCAGCACGCCGATGGCGCCGGCGCGAATTGCATCCTGCGAGGAGACCAGCCAAGCGGGAACGGCCCAACGATCGAGCCATCGGTCCTGGTAGGCGACCGCTCCGGCGAGCACGTCCGCCAGGAGTACGAGGACACCGCCGACACCCAGCGCGAACAGACGATCCATCGTTCTGATCCCAGTGCCGGCGCCGCTGCCGGCCCGCGCGCGGTAGAGCGAGAGAGCGCCGAAGTGCTGGGCGGCGAAGTGGTAGGTCACGAACACGTAGTCGAGGATCGCGAGCGCCACCAGCCGCGCCTCGCGGCTCCACGGCAACGCCGTGTCCGGCGGGAGCAAGACGGCAAAACAGGTGACTGTCACCAGCAGCGGAAGCACGACGAACCGCACCGGCTGGGCTCGCAACAGCGGCCGATACGCCTCGGTGCAGTACGCGAGGTACGTGCTCGACAGCCGATGACCGATCCAGAACAGCGCGGTCAGGCCGAAATAGAGCAGATCGAGGGGACTGTCCTCCGGTTGGGAGTACCCATGAGAAAGCCAGGCGGCGATCGGCACCAGCCAGAGCGCGCTGAGCATCCAGAACCCGTCCCAGGCTGGACCGCGCACCCAGGGCGACGCCGCCGGCGCAACCGCGACCGCGGTTGCAACGTCGCGGTGTGACGCGGCCTCAGACGTCGCGCCGATGGTCATCGGGAGGGACGTCGCGAGTGCACCCGAAGAGGACGCCGGCGACGACTCTCCAACCGTCGAGCGGCGTCACGGTGTTCTTCTGCCCTGCTGGATCTTCTGCCAGGCGTCCTTGAGCGTGACGCTGCGATTGAAGACCTGGTGGCCGGACGTGGAGTCGGGATCGACGCAGAAGTATCCGAGCCGCTCGAACTGGAAGCGCTCACCCGCGCGCGCGCCGCCGAGACTCGGCTCGATCATCGCGCCCTCGACGGCCTGGAGCGAATCGGGGTTGAGCAGCGACAGCAGATCGTCACCGCTGCCGTCGGGATCCTCGACGGTGAACAGGCGGTCGTAGAGCCGCACGGTCGCCGGCTCGGCATGCGGCGCCGAGACCCAGTGGATGGTCGCCTTCGGCTTGCGGCCGTCAGGCGCGTTGCCTCCGCGCGTCGCCGGATCGTAGGTGCAGCGCAGCTCGACGATCTCGCCGCTCCGGTCTTTGACCGCCTCGCGGCAGGTGAGGAAGTAGGCGTAGCGCAGCCTCACCTCGCGGCCCGGCGCCAAGCGGAAGAACTGCTTGGGCGGATCCTCCATGAAATCGTCGCGCTCGATGTAGAGGACGCGAGAGAACGGGATCCTGCGGCTGCCGGCGGCGGCGTCCTCCGGGTTGTTGACCGCCTCGAGCTCTTCGACCTGGCCTTCCGGATAGTTCTCGATCACCACGCGCAGGGGCCGCAGCACCGCCATGCGCCTCGGCGCGTGGCGATTCAGATACTCGCGCACGCTCGCTTCGAGCATCGCCACATCCGACATCGACTGGTTCTTGGTGAGCCCGACCCGGTTGGCGAAGTCGCGGATCGCCTCGGGCGGGTAGCCGCGGCGGCGCAGCCCCGACAGCGTCGGCATCCGTGGATCGTCCCAGCCCGAGACCAGGCCCTCGTCGACCAGCCGCCGCAGCTTGCGCTTCGACAGCATGGTGTGGGTGATGGCGAGGCGCGCGAACTCGATCTGGCGCGGCCGGCTCGGCGCCTCGGTGTTGTCGAGGATCCAGTCGTAGAGCGGACGATGGTCCTCGAACTCGAGCGAGCACAGCGAGTGCGTGATGCCCTCGATCGCGTCCGACAGCGTGTGCGCCCAGTCGTACATGGGGTACACGCACCAGTCGTCGCCGGTGCGGTGGTGCGTCGCCTTGCGGATGCGGTAGAGGGTGGGGTCGCGCAGGTTCATGTTGCCCGACGCCATGTCGATCTTGGCGCGCAGGACGTGCTCGCCCTCGTCGAACTCGCCGGCGCGCATGCGCGCGAAGAGGTCGAGGCTCTCGGCCGCGGGACGATCGCGGTACGGGCTGGGCTTCCCGGCGTCGTGCCAACCGCCGCGGTACTGGCGGATCTCCTCGGCCGACAGCGAGTCGACGTACGCCTTGCCGTCCTTGATGAGCTGGACGGCGAACTGGTAGAGGCGCTCGAAGTAATCGGAGGCGTAGTACTCGCGGCAGCCCCAGTCGAAGCCCAGCCAGTGCACGTCCTCCTTGATGGCGTCGACGTACTCGACGTCCTCCTTCAAGGGGTTGGTGTCGTCGAAGCGCAGGTTGCACTCGCCACCGAACTCCTCGGCGGCGCCGAAGTCGAGGCACAGCGCCTTGGCGTGACCGATGTGGAGGTAACCGTTGGGCTCAGGGGGAAACCGGGTGCGGATGGCGTTGTGCTTTCCGCTCTCGACATCGGCGCGGATGATGGCGCGGATGAAGTCCTCCGCCGGCGCAGGCTCTTCCGCCACCGTAACGGGACTTTCGCTGTTTCGCTCCTTGCTCATCGCGAGACTGTCGACCGGAACCTCGCCTGCTTGGCGCCTGGCGCCGCCGTACGGCTGGCGGGCTGGGGCTGGCGGGGGCGCCAGTATAAATGGCCGCGGCGTCCGCGTCATCCGCGGCGCCGGGTATGGAATAGGGCCTATTCGGTTGGACGCCGATGTTCAGTAGGTCTGGCCCATCACGACTCGGCTACCACCCGAGCGGCGCGCGCCTCCGGCTATGATCCCGCCGACCGTCGCGCCCTCTCGCGCGGCGCCGAGGAGATCCGATCATGTCGATCGAAGAAGGCAGGCCGGCGCCCCCGTTCACGCTCGAGGACACCAGCGGCAAGACCGTGACCCTGGCCGACCTGCGCGGCAAGGATGTGATCCTCTACTTCTACCCGCGCGACGAGACTCCGGGCTGCACCAAGGAAGCCTGCGCTTTCCGCGATCTGTGGAAGGACATCCGAGCCGAAGGCTTCGAGATCTTCGGCGTTTCCCCGGACAGCCGCGAGTCGCACCAGAAGTTCGCGGCCAACCACCGACTGCCGTTCCGTCTGCTCTCCGATCCGTCGAAGAAAATGATGACGAGCTACAGCGCCTTCGGCGAGAAGATGATGTACGGCAGGAAAGTCCAGGGCGTCATCCGCTCGACGGTCTGGATCGGACCCGACGGCAAGGTCAAGAAGCACTGGGCCAGGGTCGCGAGCGCGGCTGAGCATCCGGCGCAGGTGCTCCAAGCCGTGCGCGCTGGCTGAGCTCGAGCCTCGCTCGCCGTTGAGCCTCGCGCTCACACCCACCGAAATCGGTGGCACGGCTGCTGCATCCAAGCCTGGTGCGGCCGCCCGGAGATCGTTTCGGTCTTCGGCTGGCTGACCCAAGATGTGGGGGTAGTGCATTATCTGGCCACATCGTGTAGTAACATCCCAACGTCACCTCGTAACAATGCCGGACCGACCACCGTCCCTGGCCCTCCTCGCGCTCGAGGGCAGAGCCGTCGCCGAGCTGGGAGCTTTCGTCCAAGCGCTTCCACTTCTACACATGGCGCCCCGCGGCGACGGGCACCCGGTGCTCGTGCTGCCTGGCTTCTCCGCCAGTGACGTCTCGACTGCGCCGCTGCGCGGCTTCCTGCGTCGCCAGGGCTACGCCGCGTTCGGCTGGGCCCAGGGCCGCAATCGGGGACCGCGCCCCGGTGTCGAGCTCGCCATGCTGCGCCGGCTCGAACATCTGTACTGGCGCACCGGGCGCAAGGTGAGCCTGGTCGGCTGGAGCCTGGGCGGCATCTACGCGCGGGAGCTCGCGCGCCAGCGCCCCGACATGGTGCGGCTGGTCGTCACCCTGGGGAGTCCCTTCGCGTCAGCGCGCTCGACCAACGTCGATCGCCTGTTCGAGGCGGTGTCGGGTCTGAGCATCGACGAGCTCGACGCCGACTTCCTGCGCCGCATGCGGGAGGCGCCTCCGGTGCCGTCGACCGCGGTCTACTCCACCAGCGACGGCATCGCGCATTGGGAAGCCTGCGTCGACGCGCACGAGGACGCGACCACCGAGAACGTGCGCGTGCCCGGCAGCCACTGCGGCCTCGGTCACAATCCGCTCGCGGTCTACGTGATCGCCGATCGACTGGCGCATCCGGAAGGCGGCTGGCGTCGCTTCGATCTCAGCGGCTGGCGCAGTCTCGTGTTCCCGCCGCCGGCGACGCGCAACGGTCGGTTCCGCCCGGCCGCGGCGCCCCGACCGCGTGCTGCCTGACCCCGCGACCTGCTGCTGCGCACGCCACGCAACGTCCCGTGTAGGGGCGCAGCTTGCCTACGCCCGTCGGGGAGCAGACCAGCTGCTCCCCTACTCGGATAGGCTGCAGCGCCACCTCATCGGGAGCTAGACGCAATGAAGGAATTGATCTACCACCGCCATCTCCTGCCCGCGATCGAGCGGTTTCCGTCGCGCACGCTGTGCATCGACGGCGACTACCGCGCGACCTACCGCGAGCACGGCGCGCGCGTCTTGCGCTGCGCCGGTGCGCTGCGCAAGCTCGGGCTCGGCAAGGGCGACCGGTTCGCGGTGATGGCGGCCAACTGTCACCAGTACCTCGAGCTCTACCACGCGGCGTATCTCGGCGCCGGCATCATCAACCCGCTCAACCTGCGGCTCGCCGGCAAGGAGCTCGACTACATCGTGCGCGACTCGGGCACCGAGGTCGCGTTCGTCGATCGGCACTTCGCCGGTTCCTTCGACCAGGCGATGAAGGCGGCGGGTGGCAAGAGCCCGATCCGCCGCACCGTTCTGATCGGCGAAAGCGGCGCCGAGTCACCGCACGACCTGCGCTACGAGGAGCTGCTCGCGGCGTGCGAGGCCGAGGTCCCCGATGAGCCCGACGAGGACGATCCTGTCGTTCTGATGTACACCGGCGGCACTACCGGCCTGCCCAAGGGCGTCTCGGTGAGCCAGCGCGCCGAGATGCTCAACTGGTATCACCTGACGATGGTGTTTCCGATCGGCGAGGAGCAGGTGTTCCTGATGCCGACGCCCATCTTCCACGCCGCGTCGATGATCCCGATCCTGGCGCTCCCGGCGCTCGGCGGCACGCTTGTGATCGCGCCGCGCTTCGAGCCCGAAGAGGCGATGCAGTTGATCGAGCGCCACCAGGTCACCCGCACCGGCCTGGTGCCGACCATGGTCGGCATGATCCTCAACCACCCCAACTTCCGGCCCGAGCGCCTGTCCTCGCTCGACTCGCTGGTCTACGGCGCGTCACCGATGCCCGAAGCGCTGCTGACGCGGCTCATGGCCTTGTTCCCCGACATCGAGCTGGCCCAGGGTTACGGCATGACCGAGAGCTCCTCGATCCTCACGTTGCTCACCGCCGACGACCATCGGCGCGGCGGCAAGCTGCTGCGCTCGGTCGGCCATCCGCTGCCCGGGATCACTCTCTCGATCCAGGACGAGGCGGGCAACCTCCTTCCATCCGGGCAGACCGGCGAGGTCTGCGCGCGTGGTGGCAACTACATGATCGAGTACTGGAACAAGAAGGATGCGACCGAGGAGGCGTTCCGCGGCGGCTGGTACCACAGCGGCGACGCCGGCTACCTCGACGAGGACGGCTATCTCTACCTGGTCGACCGGGTCAAGGACATGATCGTGACCGGCGGCGAGAACGTCTACTCGATCGAGGTCGAAAACGCGATCTCGACGCACCCTGCGGTGGCGCAGGTGGCGGTGATCGGGATCCCCAGCGAGGTGTGGGGCGAGGCGGTGCACGCGGTGGTGGTGCTGCGCGAGGGCGCCGACGCGACGCCGGAAGAGATCATCTCCCACTGCCGCGAGAGCGTCGCCAACTACAAGACGCCGAAGTCGGTGAGCTTCCGGCGCGATCCGCTGCCGCTCTCCGGCGCGATGAAGGTGCTCAAGCGCGAGCTGCGCGAACCCTTCTGGGCCGGCCGCGAGCGACGCGTGAACTGACAGGCTCGACCCGCTCGCCATCATGTCGGTGCGAAGGACTTCGCCACCTCGAGCCTCCAATGGGTGTGAGGGAACCCTTGGCCTGATCCCTTCTCGCCTACTGCTGGCCATCCTGCTGGTGGCTGGGCCGGCGCACGCGGGTGCCGCCCAGCCCAAGGAGTCGCCCGCCGCTGAGCTGCTGGATCTGGAGCAATGGCAGGGCCGGGTCGTCCTGGTCGACTTCTGGGCCTCCTGGTGCGTTCCGTGTCGCCGGTCCTTTCCCTGGATGCAGTCGATGCTCGACAAGCACGGGGCTTCCGGCTTGGTCGTCGTCGCCGTCGACGTAGGCGAGAGCCGCGAGGCCGCCGACGCCTTCACCCGCCAGTTCCAGAACGAGTTTCACTATCTCTACGACGCCGAGGGGCGAATCGCCGACGCTCTCGGCGTCGACGCCATGCCGACCTCGATCCTCTTCGATCGTCAAGGGCGGCCGGTCTTTCGCCATGCAGGATTCCGCTCCCAGGACACTACCGCCTACGAGGGGCAGATCGTCTCCCTACTGCAAGCGAACGCGCAGGCCGCGCCGCCGGTGCTCGAGATCCGTCAGGCTCGCAGGTCCGGACTGAGGCCCTGGGAGCGTGGCGTTCTCGCCCGAGAGTCGATGCGACTCGACGCCGGCCTGCTCTCGCTCGCCTTCGACGACCATATGTACTTCTCCAAGGAAGCTTCGAGCGGTGGCCGCAGCTTCGGAGGAGGAGGTTGCGGCTGCAACTGACGGAGCGTAGCCAGGCCCAGTCGCCCGCGGCTGGCGATGGTCCGAAGGGAGGAATCGCCGCCGCACTGGCGGCGGCCACCGCGTCCCTGCTCGCCACCGCCGGCGGCGCCAGCGCGGCGGTGGCGCAGGAGGCGACCGGTGGAAAGTGGGACTTCGACCTGGCCCTCCACTCGTACCGCGAGACGGACCGGGTGAACGACGCCTCGGGCACCTTCCTGGTGCGCCGGGGCCGGGGTGGCGGCGGGGAGTTTCGACTGCTGTTCACCATCGACACGCTGACCGGCGCCTCGGCCAGCGGCGCGGTGCCAGCGGCTCGCGCCCAGACCTTCACCTCGCCATCCGGCAAGGCGTACTACACCACGCCGGCGGGAACGATCCCTCTCGACCCCACCTTCCTCGACACGCGCGTGGCTCTGGCCGCGAACATGGTGCAGCCGCTGGGACGCTTCTCGGAGGTCGACTTCGGTTTGTCGGTCTCGAGCGAATGGGACTACCTCCACACCGGCGTCAACGCCAACTACACCCGTGACTTCAACGAGCGCCGCACCACGTTCACATTGGGAGTCGCCTTCGCGCGCGACACCATCGATCCCGAAGGGGGAGCGCCTCTGCCGCTGGCGCCGATGCTGCCGGTCGGAGCTCTCGGCAACAAGGCCGGAAGCGACGACAAGACGGTGACCGACTTCCTGATCGGCGTCACCCACGTCCTCGGCCGCAACACCATCGGCCAGCTCAACTATTCGCTCAGTGTCGCCGACGGTTACCTCACCGATCCGTACAAGCTCTTGAGCGTCGTCGATCGCGCGACCGGCGAGCCGGCACCGGGGCCTGGGGACCTCGATCTCTACCTGTTCGAATCACGGCCCGACTCGCGCACCAAGCACTCGTTGTTCGCGCTCTGGAAGCACTCCCTGGGTCGCGACGTCGTCGATCTTTCGTACCGCTACATGACCGACGATTGGAAGATCGATTCCCACACCGTCGAGCTGCGCTATCGGTGGGACCTGGGCTCGTTCGATCTTCAGCCTCACGTGCGCTACTACACGCAGAGCGCCGCCGACTTCTACCGGGGCGCGCTGTTCGCGGGAGATCCCGTGCCCCAGTTCGCCTCGGCGGACTACCGTGTCGGCGAGCTCGACACCTACACCGTCGGCTTGGCCTTCGGCCGACCGCTGGCCAACGGCCAGCGGTTGAGCCTTCGGCTCGAGTACTACGAACAGTCCGGCACCAGCCCGCCCGAGCTCGCGGCGGGTTCGCTGCGGGACTTCGATCTCGCTCCCTCGGTGGATGCGCTGATCGCCGAGGTCGGCTTCCGCTGGTGAGCCGGCGCCGCACGCGAATCCGTCGCGCCGAGGATGGCCACTGGGTGGGGACCTTCCAGGCGATGGCGAGCCCGTGCGAAGTGCTCATGGACGTGTCGCCTCGCCAGGAGGCGCTCCGCCTCCTGGCGATCGTGTCCGGCGAGGCCTGGCGCATCGAGGACAAGTTCAGCCGCTACCTGCGCGGCAACATCGTCGATGCCATCAACCGCAGCGAAGGGGCGCCGATCGGAGTGGACGAGGAGACCGCTCGCCTCCTCGACTTCGCGACCAAGCTCCATGCTCTGAGCGAGGGCAAGTTCGACATCACGTCGGGAGTGCTCGGCCGCGTCTGGGCGTTCGATGGACGGCGAGCCCGCCCCAGCCAGGACGAGATCGCGGCGGTGCTGCCTCTGGTCGGATGGCAACGGGCCGACTGGGATGGACACCGAGTCCGGCTCGAGCCCGGCATGCAGATCGACCTCGGAGGCATCGGCAAGGAGTACGCAGTCGACCGCGCCGCCCATCTCGTCGCCGAAGCGACGGAGGCGAGCTGCGTCGTCAACTTCGGAGGCGATCTGGTGCTGAGTCGGCCGCGTCCGCCGAGCGACCCCTGGCGCGTCGGCATCGAGGACGTGACGCGAGCAGGCCGCGCCATCCGGGTCGTTCTCGTCACTGCGGGCGCTCTGGCCACCAGCGGCACCACCAAGCGGTTTCTGCTCGCCGATGGCGTGCGCTACAGCCACATCCTCGATCCCACCACCGGCTGGCCGGTCGAAGACTGCCCGCGCTCGGTGACCGTTGCCGGCGACTCGTGCGTCGAAGCGGGCATGACAGCGACGCTGGCGATGCTTCAGGGAGCCGGTGCCGAGTCCTTTCTCGCCGCTCAGGGCGTGCGTTGCTGGATCACGCGGGTGGATTCGCCATGAGCCTGTCCGGGTGGGCCGCTGAGAGCGCGTGACAGGATACGAGCGGTCCCGAACAGCCGGGTCTCCGGAGGAAACATGCGCCGCCGATTCGCCGCTACGCTGGCCGCCGCCTTCATCATTGCACTGACGTTGTCGGTCTCCTCCCAGGATGCAGGAAGCGAACGAGTAGGGACCGTCGACTTCCCTACTTCCGCGTCCTCACCCGAGGCGCAGAGCCACTTCCTGCGCGGCGTGGCGGCGCTCCACAGCTTCGGATGGAAGCAGGCAATCGCGGAGTTCGAAGCGGCGCAATCGATCGAGCCAGACTTCGCGATGCCGTACTGGGGCCAGTCGTTGTGCTACAACCATCCGCTCTTCTCCAATCTCGATCCGGCCGACCCGCGCAAGGCCCTCGCCAAGCTCGGCGCCGATCCCGCC
>DATAFT010000493.1:0-11193 GCA_036257295.1 Thermoanaerobaculia bacterium | reverse complement strand
GATCGCGCAATCGCGCGACGGCGGGTGGATCGGCGTTGCCGATCCGCGCCGCGGCGGCGGGGCGGTGGGAGTCGATGCGGTGGTCGAGGGCGCGCGCAAGACGGCGACGCGCTGACGGCTAGCGAGTGCGGGCGGCGGCTGCGCCGGCTCGCCACCGCGCCTCCACCGCGTCGAGCACGTCCTTCTCGATGACCGAACCGTCGAGCGTCTCGATCTCGCGGATCCCGGTCGGGCTGGTGATGTTCACCTCGGTGAGATAGGAGCCGATGATGTCGAGGCCGGCGAACACCACGCCGCTTGCGCGCAGCGGCGGCCCCACCCGCCCGCAGATCTCGAGATCGCGCGGTGTGAGAGTGGTCTTGGTGGCGGCGCCGCCGACGTGGAGATTGGCGCGCGACTCGGACTCGTGCGGCACGCGCATGAGCGCGCCCTTTGGCTCGCCCTCGACCAGGATCACGCGCTTGTCGCCGTCGCGCACCTCGGGCAGATAGCGCTGCGCCAGCAGGAGCTCGGTCTCCTTCCTGGTCGCCATCTCGAGGATCGCGCGCACGTTGCGGTCCTTGTCGCCGAGATGGAATATTCCGTCGCCCCCGGCGCCGCCGAGCGGCTTGACGATCATCTCGCCGCCCAGGCGGTCGCGGAAGGCGAGCAGCTCGGACATCCGGCTCGAGATCAGCGTCTCGGGGATGAGATCGGGGAAGCGCAGCGTGACCAGCTTCTCGTTGTCGTCGCGCAGCGCCTGCGGATCGTTGACCACCAGCGTCGGCCGGCGCACCAGCGAGAGCAGGTGGGTGGCGTAGACGTAGCGCAGGTCGAACGGCGGGTCTTTGCGCATCCACACCACGTCGAACTCGTCGAGGAATCGCCCGCGCGCTTCGCCCAGCCGGTACCAGTCGTCCCCGGGGCGAAGCTCGACCGACGTCGCCGCGCCCGCGAACGGCCGGCCGCCGTCGCGCGCGCCGAAGTCCTCGAGCTGCGTCTGCCAGATCTCGTGCCCGCGCCGCGCCGCTTCGCGCATGAACGCGATCGAGGTGTCGGCGCGCGGCGCCAGGCGCTCTGGCGGATCGATGAGGAAGAGGTGGCGCATGGACGTATCGGGCTCGGGAATCAGGCGCCGCCTCCCGAGCGACGCTTTGCCGTCCAGCGGCTGTACGGCACCACGCCGAGGTCGGGACGCGGCGGCTCCGGCAGCATCGCCAGGTACTCGAGCAGGTGGCCGTCGGGATCGTTGAAATAGATCGACAGCGCGGGCATCCAGCCCAGGACCACGGGCTCGTCGACCGGCTCGCGGTCGATGCCGAGAGGCTCGACGCCGAGCTCGCGCAGCTTTTCGGGCGCGGCGATGACTTCATCGGGCTCGCACGAGAACGCGAGGTGCAGGCGCATCGCGTTGGGCGCCGTGCCGGTCTCCCACACGCCGAGCATCGAGTTGCCGCGGCCGCCGATCCAGAAGAAAGCGACCCGCCGTTCTTCGAAGATGGACGCCACCTCGAGCCCGACCACGTCGCGGTAGAAGGCGATCGACGGCTCCAATCGAGCGACGGTGACGTGGGTCTCGAACAGTCCGCTGACGGCGACACTCGGCATGGGCGCGCCCGGGACGCCTTTGCTCGAGGAACCCACGCTCACGATGACGCTTCCCCGCCCGCGCTGGCGCTGGGCCTGCCGCCGCCGCCGGCGCGCACGCCGAGATCCGCCATCTCCTCGCGGAATCGCCGCTCGAGCGCCGGCCGCTCGGTGGCGGGGACGAAGGCGTGATCGAGCGCGCCGAGCGAGAGCGCGGCGAGCTCCGCGAGCGACAGGCCCCAGGTGCGGTGCAGCAGCAGATACTCGCGCGTGAGGCTGGTGCCGAAGAACGGAGGATCGTCCGAGTTGACGGTCAGCGCGACGCCCGCGGCGCGCAGCTGCGGGAAGGGGTGCTGCTCGAGACTCGTCACCGCGCCCAGCGCCACGTTCGACGACGGGCAGACGTCGAGCGCGGTGCCGCGCTCGGCGAGATGTGCCATCAGACTGGGATCGTCGACCGCGCGGATGCCGTGGTCGATGCGCTGGGCGCGGCAGTGCTCGAGCGCCGAGCGGATCGACGCCGGGCCCCCGTGCTCGCCGGCGTGCGCCACCGTGCGCAGGCCGGAGGCTTGCGCGGCCGCGAAGTGCGAGACGAAGGGCTCGTTCGAGAATCCCTTCTCCATGCCGGCGATGCCCATGGCGACGACGCCGCGATCCTTGTGATCTACCGCCCAGCGCAAGGTGGCGTCGGCGTGGTCGAGATCCCAGTTGCGCACGATGTCGGGAATGAGCGCCATGCCCACTCCCCAACGCTTGCGCGCGTCGTCCATCGCCTCGCGCAGCGCGTCGAGGATCTCGTCGCCCTTGCCGCCCTGCCACAGGTGCATCGAGATCGTGAAGTGCACCTCGCTCCAGAGCACGTTCTGCACCGCCTGCTCGGCCAGGAAGTCGAGCGCGAGCAACCGGAAGTCCTCGGGATCCTTGAGGCAACTCGAGCAGGTCTTGTAGACCTCGATGAACTGCTCGAAGTCGCGGAAGCGGAACCAGCGGCGGATCCCCGCCTCGTCGTCGGCGGGGAGTGTTATGCCGTTCTTCTTGGCCAGGTGGAGCAGCGTCGCAGGACGGAAGGTGCCTTCGAGGTGGACGTGCAGCTCCACCTTCGGCATGCGCAGCAGGAATGCCTCGGCGCTCATCGTCATTCGGACGACCCGGCCCACGGCAGGTCGTCGAGGTCGACGTTGCCTCCCGACAGGATGATGCCGATGCGCGCCCCGGCGATCTGATCGCGCTTCTCGAGCAGGGCCGCCACCGGCACCGCCGACGACGGCTCGATGATGATCTTCATGCGCTCCCACACCAGTCGCATCGCGGCGATGATGGCCTGCTCGCTCACGGTGACGATCGACTCGACGCGCTCGCGAATCACGGGGTAGGTGAGCTCGCCGAGCGCGGTGAGGAGGCCGTCGGCGATCGTGCGCGGATCGACCGAGGGCAAAATGCGTCCGGCCTGCATCGAGCGGTAGGCGTCGTCGGCGCCGGCGGGCTCGGCGCCGATGACCCGCAGCCCGGGGCGCAGCTCGGTGGCCGCGATCGCGGTGCCGGCGAGCAAGCCGCCGCCCCCGACCGGAGCGATCAGCGTGTCGAGGTCGGGCGCGTCCTCGAGCAGCTCGAGCGCCGCCGTGCCCTGGCCGGCGAGGATGTCCGGATGGTTGTAGGGGTGAATCGCGACGCAGCCGGTCTCGCCCAGCACGCGCTGCAGCGTGGTCTCGCGCGCCTCGAGCGTGGGAGCGCAGAAGGAGATCTCGCCCCCGTAGCCGGCGACGGCGCGCTTCTTCACCTCGCGCGCCGTGCGCGGCATGACGATGAACGATCGCGCGCCGCGGAGCTGGGCCGCGAGCGCGAGCGCGGCGGCGTGATTGCCCGAGGAGTGCGTCGCAACACCGCGCTCGAGCTCCGCTACCGACAGCTTCAGGACCGCATTCATCGCGCCGCGGAACTTGAATGCGCCGGCGCGCTGTAGGTTCTCGCACTTGAACCAGAGGTTGGCGCCGAGGAGACGATCGAGGCTCGCCGAAGTGAGCACCGGCGTGCGGTGCGCCCAGGGGGCGATCCGCGCGGCGGCCTCGCGCACGTCTTCGAGAGTGACGGAGAAAGTGGTGTTCACGCCCGCCAAGCTATCAGGCGGCTACGCGGATGGTATATACCATCCGCTCCGCCGCTCATGTTGTTGGCGCCGAGGACGGCGCATGTTGGCGCCGAGGACGGCGCGGCACGCGTGCTAGATTGCGCGCCTCCGCTCGAGCGGGCCGGACTTGAACGCGTGTTCAAAAACTCGAGTCGCCGCGTCAGTCCCTTCCTCGCGGTGACGGCCGGCCACCTCGCGATCGACATCTTCAACAGCATGGGTCCGGTGGTGGTCGCGTTCCTGCGCGCGCCGCTCGGCTTGAGCGCGGCCCAGGTCGGGCTGGCGGTGGGCTCGTACCAATTCCTCGCCGGCGCCACGCAGCCTCCGTTCGGATGGCTCGCCGATCGCATCGGCAGCCGCTTCCTCGGACCGACCAGCGTGATCTGGACGATCGGTCTGGTCTCACTCGCGCTGGTGCTGGCGACGCGCACCGGGAGTTACGGGCTCTTCCTGGCGGTGTTCTCGCTCGCCGCGCTCGGCTCCGGGGCGTTTCACCCGCAAGGGGTGATGCATTCAGCGAGCTCCGCGGCGGGACGAACCGCGACGGCGACCGCGATCTTCTTTCTGTGCGGCCAGGTCGGACTCGCCGGCGGACCGATCCTGTCGGGCTATCTGCTGGAGCACTCGGGGCCGCGTGGCATCTACGCGCTGGCTTCGATCGCGCTGCCGGTCGGCGTGTTGATGGGGGTGGGCCTGCGCCACACCAGCGGGCGTCGCGATGCGCCCGTCGAGCGACCGGTCGCCGCCGCGCCGGCGCAAGCCAGCGGCCACGTCGCGCGCGTGGTCACGCTGCTCGCGATCATCATGACCTGCCGCGGTTGGGTGACGATCGGCACCGCGGCGTTCCTCCCGGCCCTGTTCCAGGCCGCGGGATGGTCGCCGAGCCAGTACGGCATCGTCACCGGCCTCTATTGGCTCGGCGCCGGAATCGCCGGTGTCGTCGGCGGCCGCATCGCCGATCGCTGGGGCCGGCGTCCGGTAGTGGGCGTCGCCACCCTCGCGGGCGCCGCACTGCTGGTGGTCCTTCCGATCGCGCGCGGCGGGTGGGCTTTCGCCACCGCGCTCCTGGCCGGCGCGCTGATGGGCGCTGCGCACAGCATCCTGATCGTGATGGCGCAGGCGTTCCTGCCGCTGCGGCAGGGGCTCGCGTCGGGGCTGGCGCTGGGCTATCTGTTCGGGGCCGGCGCGCTGTCGAGCTTCGCGATCGGCATCCTCGCCGATACCTGGGGGCTCGCGCGCGTGATCCAGGGCGGCGCGGCGGTCGGTCTGCTGGCGGCGATTCTCACCGCGTTCCTGCCACCGAGTCGGCAGCGCGCGCCTGGTGATGTGGTGGCCGCAGCGGCGGCCGGCGTCCCGGCCACGCGCCTCTAGCTGCTTGCCCATGCCGCCGTCGCTGCGGCGCGGGCGTGGATCTGCGTGGTGTCGAGAAGCGGGATGCCGGAGGCCTCGCGCATCGGGAGCAGAAGCGGCAGCTCCGTCCCCGCCAAGAGGATGCCGTCGGTGCGATCGCGCTCCTTCATCGTCGCGATCAGTTCCAGCATCCGCTCGCGCGACGGCGCGGTGAGGATCGAGCTCAGCAGCTCGTTCACGTAGCAGTCGTGAACCCAACCCTGCTCCTCGGGGGTCGGCACCACCGTATCGATGGCCGCATTGGCCAGCACGTCGGTGTAGAAGCGGGCCTGCATCGTGAAGCGGGTGCCGAGGAGGCCGACTCGCTTCAGTCCCACCGTTCGTGCCTCGTCACGGGCGGCCTCGACGATGCTGAGGAGAGGAATGGGCGACCGCGCGCTCACCTGATCGAAGACGATGTGCGGCGTGTTGGCCGCGATGATCGCCAGCGCGGCGCCGCCTCTCGCCAGCACCTCGATCTCCGCGACCAGGTAGTCTTCGACCTCGGTGAGGCGGCCCGCGCTCATCAGCCGGAGTAGCCGTCTCACGTCCAGGCTGTCGATCAGTATCGGAGGGTTGCCGTCGGTGCCGAGCTCGGCAGCGATCGCGAGCAAGGCTTGGTAGTAGGCGATTGTCGACTCCGGGCCGATGCCGCCGATCACTCCCAGCCGTCTCATGACTGCCTCCTGACCGATCCGCCGCTCCAGCGCGGGCTGCTCATCGTCAAGCTATCCTTGCGCACCGGGACCGAGTCGAAGAGGACCATCGAATGGAACAGTTCGGCTGGATCTGCCTAGCCGGCGCGGCCGGTACCGGCGCACGGTACCTGATCGCGACCTGGGCCGCGCAGCGGTTGGGCGCCGCTTTCCCGTACGGAACCTTGATCGTGAACCTGAGCGGCTGCTTCGCGATCACCCTGATCATGCACGCGGCGCTGACCTTGGCCTGGCCGACGGCGCTTCGTTCGGCACTCACTGTGGGGCTGCTCGGCGGCTTCACGACCTACTCCAGCTTCGACTACGAGACCACCAAGCTGATGCAGGAAGGCGCTCACTTGCCGGCGGCGGTCAACGTCGCGGTCACCGTGATCGGCGGGCTGGTCGCCGGGTGGTTGGGGTTGGTGGTGGCTCGCGAGCTGGTCGGACCTTAGGAACCGGCCGTGCGGGTGCTCGACGGCGATCAGTTCCTGGTTCGTATCTTCCTGGGCGAGTCCGACCGCTTTCATCACACTCCCCTGGCGCGGGCCATCCTGGAGCGATTGCGCAAGGAAGGCTTCGCCGGCGCGACGGTGATTCACGGCAGCGCCGGCTTCGGCGCGGCGAGCGTCATCCACACCGCGAGCCTGGTCGAGCTGTCGACCGATCTACCGGTTCTGATCGAGGTGGTCGACGATCAGGAGCACGTCGATCGGCTGCTGCCGATCCTCGACGAGATGGTGACGGGAGGAGCGCTGGTGACGGTGGAGCGCGTGCGCGTCGTCAAGTACGCGCCGGGACCGCGCCGCGGCCAGACGCCACAGTCCTGAAGAGCCGAGTGGCGGCTCGACTACGAGCCGAGCCGCCGCTCGAGTGGTCGATTCGCGCCGGGATGCTCGATCAGGCGTTCTTCCTGAAGTCCCAGGGCGGCGTCGGGTTGGTGCTCGCCCACAGCCCCTGCTTCCCGCTCTTCGCCTTCTCCTGCGCGGTCTTGAGGTCGGCGCTCGAGCTCGTCTCCGACCACGCCAGGCCGGCCTCGACCAGCGCGGCGGCGAGGTCCTTGCCCTCGACGTTGACGTTGGCGACCAGCGACGTCCTGCTCTTGGTCTCCAAGACTTCGACCGTGACCTTCTTGCCCTTCGTCATGCTCTTTACGAAGTCGCGCGCGTCGTCGCCGAAGTCCTGCGTGAGCTCGGGCGCGTCGATGCCGGCGAGTTGCACGACGCGCACGCGGCCGCCGCTGCCGATCACGATGGTGTCGCCGTCGCTGGCGTCGGTCACCTTGCCCGAGAACGTCTCACCGCCGAATACCGGCAGCGCCGCGACCAGGAGCGAGCCGGCCGCGATCGCGGGTAGGCGGTGGAAGAGTCTGGCCTTCGACATTGCAAACCTCCTTGTGGTGTTTCCATCTCTCGCGCTTCCATCGTTCCTACGCCCGGCGCGAGAGCGGTGTTCCACCATCCGTGCGCGGTTTTACACAACGTTTTCAACCGCGGCTGCGGGAAGGTTTCCCGAAAGAGCTCGAAGGCTGGCGCGAGATTCTCAGTCGACCGGCGCCAGGCGCTCCAGCTCCGTGAACCAGCTCTCGACCACCACCAGCTCCGGCACTCCGCGAACCGCCGGCCGCAGCATGAGGAAATGCTGGCCGTCGCGCGAGACGTCGAAGTAGTAGTTCACGTCGAACGGGCTCTCGAACAGGACCTCGGGCGCGGCGACGGCGAAGCCGTTCCTGGTGTCGACCGCCACCGCGACCAGAGCGCGGCCCTGCCGGTAGTAGAGGTGGTCGCCCGCGGCGCTCCACACCGGGAAGTTGCCCCCTTCGCTCGACACCTGGTGAGTGGCGTCGAAGGCGGGAAAGGGCCGCACGTAGATCTCGGAGCGACCGGTGGCGTCGGATTCGTAGGCCAGCCACCGGCCGTCGGGCGAGAGGCTCGGATAGCGCTCGGCCGCAGCGTCCTCGAGGAGCAGGGTCGCCCGTCGCTCGGTTCTGGAGAAGAACCCGATGTCTTCGCGGGTGGGTGTGTCGAGGGTCCGGTCGAAGAAGACGAGGCTGCCGTCCAGTGAGAGGGAGCGCGGGAAACCGAGGTTCTCCTCGGCGAGCGGCTGCGGCGCCCCGCGTGTCAGGTCGAGCTCGAAGATGCGGCCAGCGTCGTCTCGCAGCGGCAGCGACGAGAACAGCACGCGCTTTCCGTCGGGATCGAAGACGGGACGCGAGTCGACGGCGGGGTCGAAGGTGAGGCGCCGATTCGATCGGTCCTGCATGCTGTAGAGGTAGATGTCCCAGTTGCCGGACGCGTCGACCGATCCGTACACGACACGGCCACCCTCCGGCGAGAGCCTCGCCCAGTCGCCGACGGCCACGGGGTTCATCGCTAGCGTCGCCTCGTTTCCGCTGCGGTCGACCCAGACCGCCTCGCGCCCGCGGCCAAGGCTCTCGCTCGCGGTGGCGAACACCAACGTGCCTTCGTCCGAGAAGTCCCATTCCCAGGGTTCGACCCCCTCCGCCTCGGATTGCATTCGCGCTTCGGTGACTCTCACCAGCGGCCCCGTCACGGAAAGGGTGTCGAGATCGAACGGCGCCGCCATCAGTTGCCCGCCTTGGGAGACGACGAGGTGCCCGGTCGGGACGTAGCGCGCCATGCTCGCCGGCTCGAGCAGCGGCGTCAGCTTCCCGGTCTCGAGATTCACATGGCCGACTCTCGTGTTCTCGGTGCCCAGGGCGGCGCCGAACATGACGAGCACGCCGCGATCGCCGGGAAGGTGCGAGGGAAAACCGCGATAGAACTCGCCCTCTGCGGGCGCCGAAACGAGCGTCGGGACGCCCCCCTCCTCCGACACCCGCAGCAGTCCTTCCCGCCCCACCGGCGAGTAGACGATGGCGCCGTCGGGGCCCCACGAGGCGCCCGCCCCGGCAGACGTCGTCGTGCTGATGCCGGAGGGGAGGCTCGCCAGCACCTGCGGCAGGCCGCCCGTGAGCGCGACCTTCGCGAGCGTACGCGACTCGCGATTGAAGAAGCCGACCCATCGATCGTCTGGGGAGAAGAAGGGGTACCACGCGCCTTCGGTTCCCGCGATCGGCTCCGTCTCGTCTCGGTCGAGAGATCGCTTGAAGAGCTGAGTCGTCTCTCCGTTCTGTCCCACGTAGACGAGCAGGCGACCATCGCGCGAGAGGGCGAGGCCCCGATGCGGAGAGTTCTGGAGCGACGGCTGGAGGGGATGGTCGGCAGGGAGGTTGAGCGAGAACCTGCGGACCGGCGGCGGCTCCCGCCCGCGATCGCCCGCCGTCAAGAGGAGCGCGGCGGCGGCGCCCAGGGCCAGCCCGGCAGACGCCGCGAACAGCCAGGGCCCCGGGGCCGTCGACTGCCGGCGGTCGTCGTCGCTCGGTCGGTGGGCGGCGAGCACCTCCTCCCCCTCTTCGAGAGCGTCTCGAAGCTCGAGACCCGCGTCGCCGATGTGACGCAGTCGGCCCTCGGCTTCCTTGCTGAGGCAGCGACGAAGGAGGTGCGACAGCCGCCGCGGAGTCGCTCCCGGCAGCGCGTCCCAGTCGGGCTCGCGATCGAGGATCCGCACCAGGGTGTCCGATGCGGTGTCGGCGAGGAAGGCGCCCTTCCCGGTGAGGGCCTCGTAGAGGCAGCAGCCGAAGGCCCAGATGTCCGCTGCGGTGCCGCCGCGATGACCACGAACCTGTTCCGGGCTCATGTAGGGGATGGTGCCCGTTCCGGCGCTGTGGGCCGCGCTCGGCTGCGTCAAGGTCGGCGACTCGTGGGAGTCCGGGCCGTCTCTGCGTGCGGGCCCCGCCAGGACGCTGGCGACTCCGAAGTCCAGGATCTTCACCGCGCCCTGGGGCGTGACCATCACGTTCTGAGGCTTGAGGTCGCAGTGGGCGACTCCGCGATCGTGCGCCGCCTCCAGGCCGTCGGCGATCTGGATGAAGATTCGCACTGCTTCCCGAATCGGGAGCGCGCCATGACGGAGCCTCTCGGCCAGTGTCTTCCCCTCGACCAGCTCCATCACCAGATAGGAGACGTCGGGCCGAGCCTGGAATTCGAACAGAGTCGCGACGTTGGGGTGGTTCAGGGACGCCAGCACCTGCGCCTCGGCTCGGAGCTCAGCCAGCCGCTGCTCGCTGGCGTGCCCATCGAAGCTGACGTCGCCGTCGCGGAGCCTGAACGAGGTCACGTGCATCCGTTCCGTCAGCATCTTGATCGCCACTTCGCGACCCAGCTTGGTGTCGCGGGCCTTGTAGACGTGACCCATCCCTCCCGCACCGAGGGTGGCGACGATCGCGTACTGGTCCAGCTGCTGACCTGGCTCTAGCGTCATTGGCTGACCTCGATCTTAGCGCCGCCTCCTCTGGGTTGAGTCGGGGACCGACACTCACCGTCGCATCGCCCGCGGTGCGATCGCCGTCGATGAAGCACTGCCGATCGCGCGACGGATCGCCGAGGCGCACGAGGCCTGCACTAGCAGGGGGTCATTCATCGCGATCTCGAGCCGGCGAACGTCAAGGCAAACTCGACGGCACGGTGAAGCTGCTCGACTTCGGATTGGCTTCGCGGCACCCCGCGTAAGCCTCGCTTTCAGGTCGCCGGGACCAGTGGTCGTGGCAGCTGGGGTTGGTCCTTGACCGCTCTGTAGAGATCAACCGCCTTCTGGGCGTTGAGCCAAAAGTCGGGCGAGGTGCGGAACGCGGCGCCCAGCTTCAACGCCATCTCGGTGCTGACCGCCGTTCTGCCGTTGACGATCCGGTTGACGACCTTCTGGGACAACGCTCAATCGCCGTGCAGTCCCTCGAGACCGGCGATCGTAAGGTCCTCATCGAGGGCGGGTCGTACCCGCGCTACGCGGCGAGTGGCCATCTGCTCTACGTCAGACAAGGCGCTCTCAAGGCGGTTCGCTTCGATCCCGAGAGCCTGACCGTTCGCGGAGAACCCGTCACCGTCGTCGAGAAGCTGAAGCATCAGCCGATGGGCGCTGGCCACGCGCAGTTCAGGGTTTCCTCTCGAGGATCCCTGCTCTATCTGCGAGGTGAGCTCGCCGGCGAGACGTATACACCCGCCTGGGTCGACCGCGATGGACGGGAGCGACCGATCCCGTCGGAACCGCTTGACTATAGAGGGCTGCAGATCGATCCGAGCGGATCCCGGCTGGTGACGACTCAAAACGACGCACGGCAGATCAGCCGATCCATTCTCGTTCTCGACCTGGCAACGTCGAGCTCGGCGCGGCTTACGTTCAAGCCCATGGCTGCCGGCAGCCCAATTTGGTCGTTCAGTGGGGAGCGGATTTTCTTCACTGCAGCGGAGGGGGTGTCGTACGGGCTTTACGCGAAGCCGTCGGGTGGAGGCGGCCGACCCGAGCTCATCATGACGATGAAAGAGACGTTCATCCCTTCCTCTTCGTCGGCCGACGACAGTG
>DATAFT010000421.1:0-6844 GCA_036257295.1 Thermoanaerobaculia bacterium | reverse complement strand
GTGTGTCGCAGGTGCGGACTGTTCTCGATCGCATCGCGCAGCGGCACGCCATCGCGCTGCGCGATCATCATCAGATCGGCGAGCGTGGTGCCGGCCGGCACCACGAGCGTACGGTCGACGTCGTGCCAGCCTTCGCCGATTCGCCCTTTGATGAGGACGTGGACGTGCACGCCCGGGACGCGAGCCTCGCCACGGCCGAGCAGGCGTGAGAGCGCTGTCTTGAGGGTCATCGAGGACAGGCGTCAAAGGGCGGAACGAGCCCCGCCCCTACACCGAGTGGCTCTGAAGGAGATCGGCGATCCCCAACTGCTCTGCCCGCGCGCGCGCCAGCTTGCCGCTCGACGGATCCCAATGCATGTTCCGGTAGTAGTCGTCGCGCAACGCGATGAGCGGCACCTCGACTCCGGCGAGGGGACCCGCGGTCAGCAACCCGTCGCCCTCGCCCATCATCCGCGGATGCGGCACATTGGACGCGGGTGTCAACCCTTCGCGCCAGTTGAAGGCAGCGCGCAGGTCCTGGATACGCTCACCGCAATCGAGCAGGTCCTTCTCGGTGAAGTCCACCCAACCGGTCAACGAGCGCACCATCTCGAGCCAGGGCAGGCCACCCGTCAACGATGTGAACATGCAGAGGCCGAGACCGTTCATGGTCTGTTGCGCGTTGGAGAAGAGCGCCTGCGCACGGCCCTTGCCCTCGGTTCCCTTCCACTGAACGACAGTGTCCTTGGCGTCGGCAGCCTCGGGCAGGGGGAACTTCATGTTGAAGGTCTCGTTCCAGCTCGCGGTACCGGCGGTGTGGCGGCCGGGCGTGGGATCGCTGATGTAGGTCACGCCCATCAGGCTCGTGAAGCGCGGGTCGTGGTACGCGGGCTCCTGGCCGCCGACGTGGACGGCGTACTGCTCGCTGCCGCGCCCGAGGTGCTCGGCGGCACGTTTGACGCCGTTGCGCAGCCACCGGCCGCAGCCTTCGCCCGACCCCATCTTTACGGTTAGCGCGAGTGCGGCCTCACCGTTGCCCCAGCGCATGTCGATGCCGTCGAGGTCGGCAGGCGTGACGATGCCGCGCTCGACCAACTCGCAGACCCACGCCAGCGTCGCGCTCGAGCTCACGGCGTCCATGCCGTAGCGGTTGCAGGCGTCGTGGCAGGCGGTCACCAGCTCGAGGTCCTCGTTCAGGATCGCCGCGCCGAAGCCCACGATCGTCTCGTAATCGGGGCGGCGCACGTCGGAAAGGCCGCGGCTCTTCACCGCGACGATGCCCTTGCACGGCGCGGGGCAGTCGCCGCACGAGAGCTTCTTGGTGATGAGCTTGTCGACCTCGGCGCCGTCGAGCTTCCAGCCCTTGGTGCGCAGCGGGAAGTCGCGCGCGCCGACGCCTCGCCAGTTCATGAGCGGCGCGTCGCCGTTCTCGACCGAGAGCGCAACCGCCCCGGTGGTGCCGCGGTCCGACCAGAGCTGACGCATCGCCGCCTGCGGCGCCTCGATCTTGATCCCCTTGCGGGCGAACATCTGGTAGACCTTGCCGAGACGCCGCTTCGGCTTCGCGAACCACACCATGAAGCGCATCAGCGGACCGATGTCGCTCCGGTACTCCTTGGTCACCTGGTTGCACAGCTCGCGGAAGCGCGAAGGGTCCTTGATCGGCACCTCGCCGGTGCCCTGCACCACGATCGCCTTGAGGTTCTTCGAGCCGTAGATCGCGCCGAAACCCTGACGACCGAACGCGTGGTAGCGATCGTTCATCACCGACGCGATGCGCGCCAGGCCTTCGCCGGCCGGGCCGATCGCAGACACGCCGACCTCGAAGCGGCGGCCGTAGCGCTGGCGCAGGACGTCGAACGTCTCGGGCACTTCCTTGCCCCAGAGCTCGCCGGCAGGCTCGATGCGCACGTCGCCGTCGCGCACCACCAGCACGCTGGGTTGCGCGGCGCGGCCCGACACCATCAAGCCGTCGAAACCCGCGCCGCGAAGCTGGCTCGCGACACTTCCACCCGAGTTGCTGTCGGCCCAGCCGTTGGTCATCGGCGACTTGCCGACGATCTGGATACGGCCCGAGAACGGCGTCTTCACCCCGGTGAGGAGGCCCGAGACGATGGCGAAGCACGCTTCTGGTGCGAGCGCGTCGGTCCCGGGAGGAAAGTGCTTCCACATCAGCCAGGCGCCGAGGCCGTAGCCGCCGAGGAACTGGCGGTAGACCGACTCGTCGACGGTCTCGGTGCGCGATGCTCCGCTGCCGAGATCGACGAACAGGACCTTGCCGTGAGTGCCGTACCGTCCGTTGGTCGAAGCGGGTTGGCTCAAGGGGCCTCCTGGGTTCAAGCGATGCTATACCCGCCGCAGACGGCCAGACTCTGACCAGTGACGAAGTCGGAAGCCGCGGAAGCGAGGAAGACGGCCGCGCCGGCGCACTCCTCGGGCTCCCCGAACCGCCCGGCGGGTGTGCGGCTCACGATCCCCTGGTACATCTCGGTCATGCCACGGACCGGGGCGGTCATGTCGGTTGTGATCCAGCCTGGGAGCATGGCGTTGACCTGGATGTTGTCCGGCGCCCACGCCACGGCGAGCGATTTCGTGAGCTGGATCACTGCGCCTTTGCTCGCGGCGTAGCTCGGCGCGAACGAGCTCCCGAAGAGCGAGTACATGGAGCCGATATTGATGATCTTGCCCCCGCCTGCGGTCTTGAAGTGAGGATGAACTGCACGACAGAAGCGAAACACGCTGTTGAGGTTGGTGTCGATGACCGAAAGCCATTCGTCGTCGGTCATCGCTTCCGGCGGCTTGAGCACGGCGCGGCCGGCATTGTTGACCAGGATCTGAACCGATCCAAGGGCATCTCGAGCGGCGTCGATCGCCGCCTCGATGTCGGTCTGCTGGTCGACGTCGCAGCGCGCCACGATGCAGCGCCTACCGAGATCTTCGATCTCCCGCCGCACTCGTTCGCTTTTCGCGCCGTCGCGCGCCGCGATGCAGATGTCGGCACCGGCCTGCGCCAGGCCCAACGCAATGCCCCGCCCGATACCTCCGTTGCCGCCCGTGACGATGGCGGCCTTGCCGCCGAGGTCGAACAGATTCATCGATCCCTCCTCTAGCCGCTGGAAAAAAGGAACGGCGCTTCGGGGAGGCTGCCCCGGCGCTGCTCTTGCGTCGCAAGCTCGAACGTAGAAGCTCCAGCCGCCGTCGCGCCGTCGGCGAACTGGCGCTCGACCAGCCGCCGATAGGCGCCGTCGCTTGCCATCAGCGTCGCGTGGGTGCCCGACTCGACGACCCGACCGGCGTCGAGGACCACGACTCGGTCGGCGCGCCGCACGGTGGAGAGGCGATGCGCGATCACGATCGTAGTGCGGCCTCGCATCAGTCGATCGAGCGCTTCCTGCACCAGGTGCTCGCTCTCGGCGTCGAGCGCCGAGGTGGCTTCGTCGAGGATGAGGACGCGCGGGTCCTTGAGCACCGCGCGAGCGATCGCGACCCGCTGCTTCTGCCCGCCCGAGAGGCGCACGCCACGCTCGCCGACCAGGGTCTCGTAGCCCTCGGGAAGCGTCTCGATGAAGCTTGCGGCGTTGGCGAGCGCAGCGGCGCTGCGAACCTCGTCGGCGGTAGCGCCTGGCTTGCCGTAGCGGATGTTCTCGGCGATGCTCTCGGCGAACAGCACGGGCTCCTGCATCACCACGCCGATACGCTCGCGGAGCGACCGCGGCGCGATCGTGCGCAGGTCTCGGCCGTCGAGCAGGATGTGTCCGGTCTGTGGATCGTAGAAGCGCTGGATGAGCGCCGCGACGGTCGACTTCCCGGCGCCGGACGGGCCGACCAGCGCGACCACCTTGCCGGGCTCGACCTCGAGATCGAAGCCGCTGAGCACCGGCTGTTCCGGGCGCGTGGGATAGGCGAAGGTGACGTCTTCGAAGCGCAGCGAGCCGTGCAGGTCACCCACCGGCTCACCGGCGGAGAGCTCCAGATTGCCGCGGTTGTCCAGCAGCTCGAAGATGCGCTGCGACGCCCCGGCCGCCCGCATGAAGTCGCTCCACAGACTGCCGAGCGAGCCCAACGACACCGCGACGATGCCGGTGTAGAGGAGGAACGCGGTGAGCTCGCCCATGGTGAGAGCGTTGCTCGTCACCAGCTTGCCGCCGTACCAGACCACCAGGGCGATCGCGCCGTAGCCGACGAAGCCGACGATGCCGCTGAAGCCGCCGATCATGATCGCCTGCTTGGCCGCCAAGCGGAAGCTCTCGTTGATCGACTGCCGGTAGCGCGACACCTCCTGCTCTTCGCGCGCGAACGACCGCACCGTGCGGATGCCCGAGATCACCTCGTCGGCGATGGCGGTGGCGGCGGCGAGAGCGTCCTGCACCTTGGTTGCGAGCTTGCGGAACTTCTTGCCGTAGGTGAGCGCGATCACGACACCGATCGGCACGATCGCCATCGCCACCGCGGTCATGCGCGGGCTCATCCACGACAGGAGCGCGATGCCGCCGACCGCGCCGAGCAAGTGGCGCAGCGCCATCGACACGTTGACCGTCACCGTGTTCTGCAGCACGGTGGTGTCGGCGGCGAGGCGGTTGGTGAGCTCGCCGGTGCGGCGTTGATCGAAGAACTCGACGTCCTGGTCGAGGATCGCGGAAAAGAGGCGCGTGCGCAGGTCGGCCACGATGCGCTCGCCGGCTACGGTGAAAAGCCAGGCGCGCAGCATCGCGAAGATCGCCTGCACCGCGAACAGCACGACCAGGAGCACCGCGCCGGTGTCGAAGTCGATGGGCGACGTTCCGGACACCAGCGCGTCCACCATGTAGCGGACCGCCTGTGGATAAAGGAGTCCGACGCCGGAGCTGACCAGCAACGCCACGGTCGCGACGGCGAGCCGCGGGAGCTGCGGTCGCGCCAGCGCGACGATGCGGCGGATCTGCACGCCCGCGCCGGGACGGCGCTTGCGTTCGTTGGTCGGAGTCGAAGCCGGGGCGTTCATCGGTCGTGCTCGCCGAGTCAGCGTGCCAGCGGTTGGCCGTCGATGGTGAACGCGTCGACTCGGCTCGGGTAAAAGCAGAGGTAGCCGCGGATGTCCTCGCGCTCGGGGAGGGGCTCCTCGTAGGACCAGGCGGCGTCCGCGACGACGCGGTCGCCGACACGAACCGACCAGTACGACGCATCACCCTTGTAGGGGCAGTGGGTGTGGGTCGCGGTGCGCTCTAGGCGATCGAGGCGGACGTCCTCGGGCGGCAGGTAGTAGCGGGTTGGACAGCGCGTCTCGTCGAGCACCAGCGGGTGGCGGCTGTCGGCGATGACCACGCCGCCGATCTCGATCTGCACGTGCTGGGTTCCGGGGTGGACTTCGATGCGATGGCCGGTCTCGGCGCTCTTGGTGGTCGTCATGGATGGCTCCGGGTGAGGTACGAGAATAGTCGATGGGGGGTTCGGCGCGGCGCAGGTGCGGTTGTCCTACAAGTTCGGGGCGCCGCCGGCCGGGAAGGGCAAGCCGCCGGCGACGCCGCCGCCCGGTCCTCGGACGATCGTGTTCTCGGGCCGCGAGTGGACGGTCAAGGATTCGGGCGGCTCGCGATGGGGACCGGGGCCGAACCTCTTCTCGCCCAGCACCGACACCGTGTGGGTCGACACCCAGGGGCGCCTCCACTTCAAGATCACCGGCAGCAAGCGGACATGGTACTGCGCCGAGATCGTGTCGAAGGCGTCTCTGGGGCACGACGATTGACTCGAAGACAGACTACTCCGCGCGCAGCGCCGCAGCCGGATCGACCCGCGCCGCCCGTCTCGCCGGCACCACGCACGCGACCACTGCGGTGACGAGGGCGGCGACGGCCGACACGGCGAACGCGGTGGGGTCGGTCGCGCTGACGCCGTAGAGCAGCGAGGTCATGGCGCGTCCCAATCCAGCGGAGGCGACCAGGCCGATCGCGAGCCCGATTCCGGCCATCGCCAGGCCCTCGCTCAGCACCAGGCGCACGGTGTCGTCGGCGGCGGCACCGAGCGCCGCGCGCACTCCCAGCTCGCGCGTGCGCCGCTCGACCGAGTAGGCGACCACACCGTAGATGCCGACGGCTGCGATCACCACCGCGAGCGCGGCGAAGGTCGTCATCAACGTGGTGTTGAGACGCCGCTGCGCCGTCATGTCGGCGACCACGTCCGCGATCGGCCGGGGTTCGTGGAGCGGAACCGAGGGGTCGAGCGATCGGAGGATGGCGCGCAGCTCGGGGATCACCGCCGTTGGCTGACCGGCGGTCTTGACCAGGAGATGCAGCGTGCGCGCGGGCGCCTGCGCGTGCGGCAGGTAGGACTCCGGCCGCACTGCGGCGTCGAAGCCGGTGCGGCGCGTGTCCGCTACCACGCCCACGATCGTCATCCAGGGCGCCTGCGAATCCCCGACGCCGTAGCGCATCCGATTGCCGATCGGATCCTCGGCGGGGAAGAAGCGTTTCGCCAACGTCTCGTTGACGATCACCGCTGCCGGCCCTCCCGGCGCATCGCGGTCGTCGAAGAAGCGGCCGGCGAGCAGCGGGATCTCCATCACGCGGAAGTAGCCGTCGGTCACGGTATCGACCGGGACCTCCACCCGATCCTCCGGCAGCGGCGCTGGACGCCCTTCGATCGTGAACATGGTCGAGTTCGGGGTGGCGGAGATGAAGAGCCCGGTGGTGCCGGCGGCGCCCTCCACCGACGGCAGGGCCTCGACGCGCTCGACGAGCTGACGGAAGAACACGGTCGAAAGGGCGAGGCGTTCGCCCCTGGAGTCGCGATCGCCACCGTAGCGTTCCTGGCCGAGCGACACCCGCGCCGTGAGCAGCCGATCGGTGCGAAAGCCCAGGTCGACGTCGAGGAGTGAGAGGAAGCTCCGCAC
>DATAFT010000259.1:0-2428 GCA_036257295.1 Thermoanaerobaculia bacterium | reverse complement strand
CTCCTTCATCTGGCCGCCGGCGAGCGGGATCGCCATGACTCCGTGCCCGGCTCGTCCGGCATTGACGAACGACTCCGGGGTGCCGAGCGCCGCCACCCAGAACGGCGGGCGCGGCCGCTGCGTCGGGCGCGGCAGCGAGGTGACGTTCCTGAAGCTGTGAAAGCGCCCTTCGATCGAGACGTTCTCCTCCTCGAGCAGGCGACGCACCTGCTCGATGCCCTCGTCGAAGCGGGCGCGGCTCTCGTCGACGCTGCGCCCGAACCGCGCGAACTCGTGCGGCAGGAAGGCGCGCGCGAACCCGACTTCGAGGCGCCCGCCCGAGATCGCGTCGAGCATGCCGATCTCGCCGGCTAGCTTGAGCGGATGGTTGAACACCGGCAGCACCGCGCCGGTGATCAGGCGCGCGCGTCGCGTCCGCCCGGCGGCGGCGGTGAGGAACACGATCGGGTTGGGGCTGTAGCCGCCGTACTCGTGGAAGTAGTGCTCGACGGTGCGGACGTGGGTGAATCCCAGCGGGTCGCACAGCGAGACCAGGTGGAGGCACTCGGCGAAGTACCGGTCCGCCGCTTTGCTATCGGGCCCGACGTCGGGAAAGAACTGGATACCGAATTGCATCGAGGCGGCGAAGCTTACCGTGGGTACAGCCACGGCAGGACCTCGGTGGTACGCGTGCGCTGCGGTTGGCGGCGAGCGCGGTCGGTGAGGTCCCATACGCGCACGTGCACGTGGTCGAGCTCGAGAACCGGCGGCCAGTCGAGCGCGCCGAGCACACTGCGGTTCTCGAACCGCTGCTTGAACTCCGGCACTTCCCAGTCGTCGAGCAGGAGGTAGGCGGGACGGCCCAATCGTCTCAGTCGCTTCATCAAGCGATCCAACCGATGCTCGGGAATCTGGTCCCAACGGACGATCTCCCGGCCGGCGTAGTAGCGGACGCTGCCGCTGTGCTGCATCGCGAGAATGACTGCGTTGGCCGGAAGTCGGCGCGCGATCGCGTCGCCGATCACCTCGTACCGCCGCTCCACGGAGCTGTAGATGAACCAAGGCACACCATTGAACGTGATTCCGCGCGCGACGATCAGTCCGACGATCCCTACCAGCGCCACCGCGCGCCACATAGCCGGCAACCGAGCGGTGACGATCGCGATCGCGGCGCCGAGCAGGACCATCAACGCCGGCAGCCCGGGGACCAGGAACCGCAGCGTCTGGTGGCCGTCGAACCCGGGATAGAAGAGATAACAGGCGAACACCGCGACGACCAGGGCCGCCGCGCCCACCGTGGCCAATGCGCTCTCGGGGCGGGGGGGCAGCGCGGCGCTGGCGCCCTGCGCTCTTCGCAGCGCCGCGCGACGGCCGACGAGCCATGGCGCGAGAGCGGCGAGCCAGACCAAGGGCGTGTGCATCTCTGTGAGCAGGATGGGATAGCGAACGAGATTCGGTCGCGCGTGCTCGAGGGCGAACAGACCCCGCACGTCGTAGCCGGAGGACAGCGGCGACCCGAAGTGTCGCGTGTTGATGGCGGCGACCGCGAGGCTGGCAACCGCGACACCGCCGGCGAGGAAGACGAGGTCGCGGCGCCCGCGGCGGCGCCCGTCCTCACCACCGCCGCTGCGCCCCTCGTCGATGGCTCGCCAGGTCGAGAGCAGCAGGGGGACCACAGCGACCGGCACCAGGTTGGGTCGCGTGAGAACGGCGAGCGCCACGGCGAGCGCCGCGGCCGGCGCTGCCCACGCGCGATCGATGAAGAGCAGGGCGAGCGTGAGCGTCCACCACGCCGCGGCCGGCAGATCGCTCATCGGCGCCAAGATGGTTTGGAAGAGAAACGCCGGGCTCGCGGCCAGGAGCGTCGCCGCGATGGCGCCCGCCAGCGGACCGCCGGCACGGCGCCCCAACAGGTACGTGGACCACACCGCGACACCGCCTAGGAGAGGCACCACCCAGAACACGGCGCGCGGCCCGGCGAGCCGCTCGAACACGGCCATCGTCAGCGGCAACCCGGAGGCGTAAGAGGGGACCATGGACTTTTGGTCGCGGGCCAGATGGTAGGCGAGCGGCACCAAGACCCTGGCGTTCACCGCTGGAACCAACTCGCTTGCCAGTCGGAGCTCATCGCTCATGCGGCCGGTCGCCCACAGATGCGCCTGGCTCACGTAGCCGTACGAATCTGAGCCCCCGGCGACCGGGGCGCCGAAGCGGAGGGCGAAGACGACGACCGCGATGGCGATCGCCGCAGCAACCCACATCGACGCGGCACTACCGTCCTTCAGATCAGCACGACCTTGCCGATGACCTGACGATCCTTGACGATCTGGAGGGCCCTCGCCGCCTCCGCCAGCGGTACGCGATGCGAGACGTAGGGCGAGAGCCGGCCGGCGCCCAGCCAGTCGATCAGGATCTCGGTGTTGCGCCGCGCCCACGCCGGATCGTGGCG
>DATAFT010000077.1:0-5443 GCA_036257295.1 Thermoanaerobaculia bacterium | reverse complement strand
TTCCTCTCCACGCCGGGTCAGGCCTACGCCGACGGCATGCGGTTCGTTCAGATCTATCTCGGTCTGCCGATCGCGATGGTGATCCTCTCGATCACCGCGGTGCCGCTCTACCACCGGCTCAAGGTCTACACCGCCTACGAGTTCCTGGAGTCGCGCTTCGACCTCAAGACGCGGTGCCTGGCGGCGTTCCTGTTCCTCACCCAGCGCGGGCTGGCGGCCGGCCTCACCATCTTCGCGCCGTCGCTCATCCTCTCGACCATCCTGGGCTGGAACCTGGTCTGGACCAACCTCGCGCTCGGCCTATTCGTCGTGATCTACACCACGGCCGGCGGCTCGCGCGCCGTGGACTGGACGCACGTCCACCAGATGATCGTCATCTTCTGCGGCCTCTTCGTCGCGCTCGCGATGGTGATCTGGCGACTGCCGGAGGGCGTCTCGATGGTGGATGCCACCAGGGTGGCGGGGAGCGCTGGCCGGCTCAACGCCATCGACTACAACTTCGATCTGCAGAGTCGCTACAACATCTGGTCGGGGTTGATCGGCGGCCTGTTCCTGTCGCTCTCGTACTTCGGCACCGATCAGTCGCAGGTGCAGCGCTACCTGTCGGGAAGCTCGGTGAAGCAGAGCCGGCTCGGGCTCCTCACCAACGGCATGGCCAAGGTGCCGATGCAGTTCTTCATCCTGTTCCTCGGCGCCATGGTGTTCGCCTTCTACCAGTTCAACGAGCCGCCGCTCTTCTTCAATAGCGTCAAGACCGAGGCGATCGAGAACAGCCCCGACGCCGAAGCCTGGCGCGCGCTGGAAGAACGACATAGCGCCGCCTTCGCCGCCAAGCGCGACGAGATCGGCGGCCTGCTCGAGGCGATGCGCTCCGGTGACGAGGCCGCCGAGCAGGCCTCCCGCGTCCGCGTCGAGGCCGCCGCCGATCGCATGACCGACGTCCGCGCGGAAGCGGTCGAGCTCATGCACCGCCGCGACCCCAAGCTCGACCCCAACGACACCAACTACGTGTTTCTGCGCTTCGTCATCGACTACCTGCCGCAGGGCGTGGTCGGTCTGCTCATCGTCATGGTGTTCTTCGCCTCGATGAACTCGACGTCCTCCGAGCTCAACGCGCTCGCCTCCACCACGGTGGTCGACATCTACCGCCGCCTGGTGCGGCCGCAGGCGAGCGACCGTCACTACGTGTTCGTGGCCAAGCTGGCGACCGTGATGTGGGGCGCGTTCGCGATCGGGTTCGCGCAGTACGCGAGCCGCCTCGGCACCCTGGTCGAGGCGGTCAACATCCTGGGCTCGATCTTCTACGGCACCATCCTCGGCATCTTCCTGCTCGCCTTCTACGCCAGGGGCCTCTCCGGCACGGCGACGTTCGTGGCCGCGCTGGTGGCGGAGGCGGCGGTGATCCTCTGCTTCCTCCGCACCGAGATCTCGTTCCTCTGGTACAACGTGGTGGGCTGCGTCGTGGTGGTGGCGGTGGCGCCCATCCTCGAGCTGATTCTTCGGCGGCGCCGCCGCGCGGCCGCGGTTTGACGCGCCGGCAGCCGGGTTGTAGTTTGCGGGCTCGATCATGAGCGCGCCCTCACTGCCGCGCCGACTGACCTCGAGCGACGCCGCCTTCCTCTACGCCGAGCGCGAGGAGGCGCCGATGCACATCGGCGCCGTCGCGATCGTCGACGGCGATCTCGATCCCGCTGCCTACGGCCGGTCGATCGCGGCGAAGCTCGAGCGTCTCCCGCGATTCCTCCAGAAGGTGGTGCCGGCGCCGTTCAACCTCGGGCACCCGACCTGGGAGCACGACTCGAGGTTCGATCTCGGCAGGCACGTCTTCACGCGCGAGGTGGCGAAGCCCGGCGGGCGCGCCGAGCTGTTCGCGGCGGCTGCCGAGGTCTTCACCGGGATGCTCGATCGCTCCAAGCCGCTGTGGGAGCTCCACGTCCTGCGCGGCCTGGAAGGCGGGCGCAGCGCTCTGGTGTCGAAGGTGCACCACGCGATGGTCGACGGCGTCGGCGCCAACGAGCTGGTCACCACTCTGTTCGATCTCAAACCCACCCCGGCGCCGGGGGAGGGTAGCGCTTCGCTGGCGGCGATCAAGGCCGCCGCGGCGCTGCCGCCGCTCGACGCGCTGTGGGCGTCCACCAGCGCCACGGTCGATGCCTGGTCGCGAGCGTCGCTGGCCCTGCTCGAAGCCGGACGCACCTTCACCACCGAGCAGGCGCAGGTGACCCTGCAGGCGCTCAACGAGACCGTTCCCGATCTCGCCCTGCCGCTGCGCCGATTGCCCTGGAACCGCGCCGGCTCGCGGCGGCGCAAGCTGGTCGGAACCGACTTCTCCTTCGCCGAAGCGCGCGCGATCCGGAGCGCGCTGGGCGGCACCGTCAACGACGTGGTGCTGGCCGCGCTGGGCGGCGGTGTCGCGCGCTACTGCCGGCGCCATGGCGTCGCCGTCGAGGGGCGCTCGATGCGGGTCATGGTGCCGGTCAACGTGCGCTCGGCCGCCGACAGCAGCGCGCTGGGCAACCTGGTCTCGCTGCTCCCGGTCAACGTTCCGCTAGACATCGACGATCCGGCGCGCCGCCTGCGCGCGATCCACGGCACCACCCGTATCCTCAAGGCGGCCAAGGTCGCCGAGGGACTGCATCAGATGGCGACGCTCTGGGGCAGCGTGCCAGCGCCGATCCAGGCTGCGTTCGGCGCGATGGGGTCGTTGCTGCCGGCGCCGGTGTTCAACATGGTGTGCACCAACGTGCCGGGGCCGCAGATTCGCATGTTCGCGCTCGAACACCCCGTGATCGCCTACTATCCTTCGGTGCCGGTCGGCTATCAAATGGGTCTCGGCTGCGCCATCTACAGCTACGACCAGCGCCTGTTCCTCGGTCTCACCGCCGACTTGGCGGCCTGTCCCGACGTCGAGGTGGCGCTCGAATGCGTCGAAGAGGCATTCCATGAGCTGCGTGACGCGGCGGGCGTGAGCTCGATGGACTCCTTGCACATGCCGCGGCAGCACGGTGGCCATCTCCTGGATCGGGGACACCAAGTGGCGCATCATGAGGCGGTGCATCACCCGGAGGGAAGCAGCCTGCCGGCGGCAAGACCGGAATGAAGAGGAGGGACGCGATGGCCGAACCGAAGATCCCCAAGCAGATGGTCGAGTTCCAGCGGAACCTGGTCGAGTTCCAGAAACAGGCATTCGAGAGCACCTTCAACGCGTTCTCTGCGATGCAGGATCAGCAGCGCGAGCTGATGTCTCGCATGCTCGAGGGGTCACCCGCGGTGCCCGGCGAGATGAAGCAGCTGCTCGACGAGTGGGCGCGCGCGCTCGAGACCGGGCGCGAGCAGTTCCGCGACACCGTCGATCGCAGCTTCGAGACCGTCGAGAGCTATCTCGAGCGCCTGGCCGGCGAGGACGAGGGTGCGCAAGGCACCGGTGGCGGCCAGAAGCAACGCTCGACCGGCAAGGCGAAGGGCAAGGAGTAGCACACCATGGCGTCGAGCAGCCGCAACAACTTTCCACGGGCGGTGAGCCTGGATCGCAAGAGCTTCGACGTGCGCTGGATGAAGGCGGGCGACGGCGCCCGCCTGCTCGCGTTCGCGCGCTCCCTCGACGAGGACGACCTCCTCTTCCTGCGGATGGACCTCACGCGCCAGGACGCGGTCGACGACTTCGTGCGCCAGATAGAAGACGGGAGTCGGGTCGCTCTGATCGCGGAGCGTGACGGCAAGATGGTGGCCTACGGGTCGCTCAACCGCCGCCCGGCGAACTGGCAGCGCCACCTCGGCGAGATCCGCACCGTGGTGTCGAAGAGCGAGCGCGGCAGCGGTCTCGGACGCTTCCTCGCCGAGCAGATGTTCGCCACCGCCCGGGACATGGGCTTGACCAAGATCGTGGCGCAGATGGCGCGGGAGCAGGACGGCGCTCGTCGCATGTTCCAGCGTCTCGGATTCGTCGCCGAGGCGCTCCTGGCCGACTGGATCCAAGACCGCGACGGCAAGCAGCACGACCTGGTGCTGATGTCGTACGACGTGACCTCGCTCACCGAGTCGGGGTGAGCGGGCAGGCGCACGGCGCCGAGCTCGCCGGGCTCTATCTCCACGTCCCGTTCTGCGCCACGATCTGTCCCTACTGCGATTTCGCCGTCGCCCGCGGCGATGCGCGATCGAGCGAGCTGTTCACCGCGGCGCTGATCGCCGAGGCTGCCGCGGCGAGCACGCGTTTTCGGGGTCCCTTCGACACCGTCTATCTGGGCGGTGGAACGCCATCGCTGCTTCCGCCCGACCAGCTCGAGTCGATCCTGAGCGCGGTACTAGCAAGGCTCGCGGTCGCATCCGACGCCTTCGTGATCATGGAGGCCAACCCCGAGGACGTGACCTCGGATTCCGTCGCGGCCTGGCGCGCGCTCGGTGTCCGCGGCGTGAGCCTCGGCGTTCAGTCGTTCGATGCGCGCCTCCTTCGCTTCCTCGGCCGCGGCCATAGCGGCGCGGAGGCGCGGCGGGCGGTGGAGCTCGCCCTCGCCGCCGGCTTCGACTGGGTGTCGCTCGACCTCATCTACGGCGCGCCGGCGGAGACGTGGGACCCCCTCGTGACCGCTCTCGCCGACATCGACGTGGCGATCGCCCTAGCTCCTCATCACGTCTCGTGCTACCAGCTCACCGTGCACGAGGGAACGCCCTTCGGCGCGGCGCGCGATCGTGGCCGGCTGCGTGAGCTGGCCGAGGACTCTCAGGCGACGATCTTCCTGGCGGTGCACGACGCGTTGGACGCGGGCGGTTACCCCGCCTACGAGGTCTCGAACTTCGCGCGCGGCCCAGAGCATCGTTCGCGCCACAACACCAAGTACTGGCGACACGTCCCCTATCTCGGTCTCGGGCCGTCGGCCCATTCGTTCGACGGCGCCAATCGCTGGTGGAACCTGCGCGACTGGCGGCAGTGGGCACATGCGGTCGAAGGCGGGGCAGGCGCGCGTGCCGGGAGTGAAGTGTTGTCCGCGCTCGACCTGGCCCTGGAGGCGCTGCTGCTCGGATTGCGGACCGCGGACGGAATCGATCTCGATCGCTTTGCGACTCGCTACGGCGTCGATCTGCTCGCCGGCAACGGGAAGATCGTCGCGCGCGCGGCGGCGGATGGTCTGCTCCTCCTCGAATCCAGACGACTCCGGCCCACCACACGCGGCATGGCGGTGGCGGACGCGCTGGCCGCGTCGTTCGAGCTCGCATCTCGAAGCTGAAAAGAGAAACGGGGCGCCGGTTTCTAGCCGGCGCCCCGCGATGGATCTGGACCCAACGATCGCGATCGTCAGCCGCCGACGCGGAAGGACACGCCGACGTTGAAGCCGAGGCCATCGAGATCGATTCCGACGTCCTCGTCGAACCCTTCGAAGTCCGCGATGGTGTCGGGATCCACCTCGACGGTGGCTTCCATACGGCGATAGTTGGCCTCGACGAAGAA
>DATAFT010000239.1:0-8215 GCA_036257295.1 Thermoanaerobaculia bacterium | reverse complement strand
GGCGATGTGCTGGTGCGGCGGCGCCTGGCGCAGAAGCTCTCGTTCCTGATCGAGGACCTGGCGGCGGTCGAACAGCCGAGCGACGACGAGCTGCGTCGCTTCCACCAGGAGCGCGCGGATCGATACGCGGAGCCGGCGCGTCTCAGCTTCCGGCACGTCTTCTTCAGCCGGGACCGGCGCGCCGACGCGGCGGCGGATGCCGGCGCGGCGCTGGCGTCGCTGCGACTGGCGGCGGCGAGCGCCGGCAGACCGGGCTCGCTCGGCGATCCCTTCATGCTGCACTCCGAGTACGCGGGACGCAGCCGCCAGGAGGTGCGCGAGCTGTTCGGGCCCGAGTTCGCCGAGGCTCTGTTCGCGCTCGAGGGATCCGGCTGGCAGGGCCCGGTCGGCTCCAGTTATGGCGAGCACCTGGTCGAGGTGAGCGCGCGAGCCGACCAGCGCACGCCGCCGTTCGAGGAGGTGCGCCAGTCGGTGCTGCGCGATTTCCAGCAGGAGCGTCGCGAGCAGGCGAACGCGGAGGCGTACCGTGAGATGCGCAGCCGCTATCAGGTCGAGGTCGAGGGACCGCAGCCCGATCGTGAAGCGCGGCGGGAGGGCACGCCATGAGACGCAGTGGATCGCCACCGCGCCTGGGCGCGCGGTTGGCGATTTGCTCGCTGCTCTTCCCCGTCGCCGCGCTCGCGCACGACGTTCGTCCCGGCTATCTGTCTCTCACCGAGCGTGACGCCGGAAAGTTCGACGTCCTCTTCAAGGTGCCCGCCAGCGGCGAGACGCAGCTCGCGCTCGAAGCGCGCCTGCCGCCGGCGTGCCGCGAGACCTCAGGGCGAGACTGGCAGGCGATCGCCGGAGCCACCGTCGAGCGCTGGACCATCGACTGCGGCGCCACCAGCCTGGAGTCGGGCGAGATCTCGATCGGCGGCCTCGAGCTCACGCTCACCGACGTCCTGTTGCGCGTCGAGTGGAGCGACGGCGCGCGGTTCTCGACCGTCCTGCGTCCGGAAGCGCCGGCGATCCGCCCGAGCCGGGGCGCGGGCGTTGGCGAGGCCACGGTGCCAGCCTCCGGATTCCTGCGGCTCGGCGTCGAGCACATCCTGGGCGGCGTCGACCACCTGCTCTTCGTTCTCTGCCTGGTGCTCCTGGTCGACGGCGCCCGGCGCCTGCTCGTCACCATCACCGCGTTCACGCTCGCTCACAGTGTGACCCTCGCGCTGGCGACGCTCGGCCTCGTGCGCGTGCCATCGCGTCCGGTCGAGGCGTCGATCGCGCTCTCGATCGTGCTGCTCGCCGTCGAGCTGGTGCGTCGTTGGCGCGGCGAGAGTGGAATGACGGTGCGGCGGCCGTGGCTGGTGTCGTTCGCCTTCGGTCTCCTCCACGGCCTCGGCTTCGCCGGTGCGCTCTCACAGGTAGGACTGCCACCGGGCGACATCCCGCTGGCGCTGTTCCTGTTCAACCTGGGCGTCGAGGTCGGCCAGGTCGCTTTCGTCGCGCTCGTTCTCGGCGTGCTCGCGGCCGGGGGTTGGCTCGTTCGCCGCGTCCAGGTCGTTCTTCCGCGCTGGTCTCCGCTGGTGCCCGCCTATGCCATCGGCTGCGTGGCCGCCGCTTGGCTGCTCGAGCGGGTTGGCGCGATGCTCTAGGCGGCGTGTGACGGGTTGTATACACGCGCTGCCCCCCCGGCTCCGATCCGGGTAAACTCCGCGCGCCGAACCCGGGCTGCGGGGGGAGAGTCGGCCTTTTGTAAACGGGTGCAGGAGGATGGCGTGAGAGTAGTCAGTCGTTGTGGTGTGTCGTTGATGGTGATGGTCGCGCTCGCCTGCAGCTCCGAGGAGAAGCCGGCCGAAAAGCCTGCCGCAGCCGAGGCGGAACCCACCGAGCAGGCGGTTCCGCGCAACGCCAAGCGTGACGCCTACTTCGGCGACCTCCACGTGCACACGTCGTTCTCGATCGACAGCTACATATTCGGCAATCGCCTCACGCCGCGCGATGCCTACAAGTTCGCGCGCGGCGAGGCGGTCACCCTTCACGGCGGCGCCAGCCAGAAGCTGCGCGCGCCGCTCGACTTCGCCGCGGTCACCGACCACGCCGAGGGCCTCGAGATCATGGCGCTCTGCGTCGACGATCAGGCGAACCCGCAGTACTCGTCGGCGTTCTGCGAGGGTATCCGCAACGGCGACATGCAGATCTTCCGCGAGGCCTTCGTCCGGCTGTCCCAGCGCCCGGTGCCGCGGTTCGATATCTGCAATGCCGAGGACGTCGACTGTCCCGAGCTGGCGAAGGGTCCCTGGCAGGAGATCCAGAAGATCGCGCAGGAGTTCAACGAGCCGGGCAAGTTCACCACCCTTATCGGTTTCGAGTACTCGCCGACGCTGGTCGACGGCGGCATGCTCCACCGCAACGTGATCTTCCGCGGCACGGCGGTGACACCCGACGCGATGGGCGTGTGGGACCGCTACACGATGAAGCAGTTCTGGGACTGGCTCGACCATGCCTGCAAGCCGCCGTGCCAGGCCCTGGCGATCCCGCACAACAGCAACTACTCGTGGGGCTTCATGTTCTCGCGGTCCAACGATGACGGCGCCGCCTTCATCGCCGAGGACTGGGAGCGCCGGACGCGCTTCGAGCCGCTGGTCGAGATCACGCAGCACAAGGGCGCTTCCGAGTGCGCGTTCGGCATCGGCACCACCGACGAGGAGTGTGGGTGGGAGAAGATCTTCCCGGCGTGCAAACCGGGTCAGGTGACCGCATGCATGCGCGAGGGTGGCTACGCGCGCGACGCGCTCAAGCTCGGGCTCGTGCTCGAGGGCGAGATCGGTCTCAATCCATACAAGCTCGGCTTCATCGGGTCGACCGACACGCACAACTCGATTCCGGGCGCCACCGACGAGAACACCTTCCTGGGCCACCACGCCAACAACGACGACACGGCCGAGAAACGCCTCCGTGGGGGCCCGCGGCCGGAACGACCGAACCACATCATGAATCCCGGCGGGCTCGCCGGAGTCTGGGCCGAGTCCAACACCCGCGGCGACCTCTGGGACGCGCTGTACCGCAAGGAGACGTTCGCCACCAGCGGTACGCGCGTCAAGGTGCGCTTCTTCGGAAGCTTCGGCTTCGCGGCGGATCTCGCCGCGAGTGACGCCAGCCTCGAGCAGGCCTACGCGCAGGGCGTGCCGATGGGCGGCGATCTGAAGGCCGCCAGCGGCGGCGGAGGTCCACGTTTCCTGATCTGGGCGCTCAAGGACCCCGAGGGAGCGAACCTCGACCGCGTCCAGATCGTCAAGGGCTGGACCACCGCCGACGGTACTCAGGAAGCGATCTACGACGTCGTGTGCGCCGACGGTCGAAAGCCCGGCGGGGACGGTACGTGCAAGCTGTCTCCGGCCACCGTCGACGCCGCCTGCGCGCCGTCGAGCGGGCACGGCGCCGCCGAGCTGTCGACGGTGTGGACCGATCCGAAGTTCGATCCGGCGCAGCGCGCGTTCTACTACCTGCGCGTGTTCGAGAACCCGACCTGCCGCTGGACCACGTGGGAGGCGATCCGCGCCGGCGAGAAGCCGCCGCCGGGCGACCCGCGCACCATCCAGGAGCGGGCGTGGTCGTCGCCGATCTGGTACTCGCCGTGAGGGGCTCGAACCCGACGGCGCCGATCGAGGCGCCGGTGTGATCGGACTCTTCGCGCTCGGCGACCTGGTGGATCTGTTCCTCCACCTCGATCAACACTTGAACGAGTGGGCCGGCGTGCTGGGCCCCTGGCTCTACCTGGTCCTGTTCGCGATCGTCTTCTGCGAGACCGGGCTGGTGGTGACGCCGTTCCTGCCGGGCGATTCGTTGCTGTTCGCGGTGGGAGCGCTGGCCGCGACCAAGGGCTCGCCGATCAAGGTGGGATTGGTGTGGGTCCTTCTCCTGATCGCCGGCGTGCTGGGCGACGCGGTGAACTACAGCATCGGCTATCGCATCGGGCCGCGCGTCTTCTCGAAGACCGACTCGAGGATCTTCAACCGCGAGCACCTGGTGCGCACGCAGCACTTCTACGAGAAGTACGGCGGCAAGACCATTTTTCTCGCGCGCTTCGTCCCGATCATCCGCACCTTCGCGCCGTTCGTCGCCGGCGTCGGCCGCATGTCGTACTCGCGGTTCGCGATGTTCAACATCACCGGCGCCTTCACCTGGGTGACGCTGTTCCTGTTCGGCGGCTACTGGTTCGGCAACCTACCGGTGGTGGCGAACAACTTCTCGCTGGTGATCCTCGCCATCATCGCGCTCTCGCTGCTGCCGATCGCGATCGAGTTCCTCAAGGCGCGGTCGGAGCGGCGCCGCGCGGCGGTGCCACCGGCAGCCTGACGCGCTTGCCGTCGACGAACCATTCGGTGTCCCTCTCGTTCTCGACGAGACGACGCTTCCAGCCCTCGGGCGTCTTCACCCAGGTCTCGTCACGGGTGACGCTGCTCTCCACCTTGCGCAGCGTCCCGTCGACGAGCTGCATCCGCGAGTAGGCCTGCAGGACCGTCATCACCGCCTGGTCGCCTTCGACTCTGAGGCTGCCGAGCACGTGGTGGTTCCAGATCGGCGGTTGGCTGGCGACGTCCCGGCGATCGTCCTCGATCGCCTCCTCCATCAGCGCGTACGTCGCCTCGAGCTCGGCGTAGGCGCGCTCGATCGCGCTCTCGGTGGAAGGCTCGCCTATCCTGGTCTGCGTCATCGCGAGCGGGCTGGTCGAGTCGAGCGTGACGGCATACACCTTCTGCAGGAAGACGTCGTCACCGGCCCCTCCGAACGTGAGGGTCAGCGTGTAATGGAAGACGAAGCGATCGATCGCGTTCTTCACGGAGAGAGTGGTCAACACCTGATCGAGGTCCCTTTTGGCGATCGGATCGCGAAGGGTGAGCTCGAAGACGGCAGGTACGGAAACGTTGCGCTCGACCGTGAGCTCGATTGCGTCGACGATCGGAATGCGGTCGCCGCCGCCTAGACCGTCGACCGAGACATTCACCGCGAAGGGGCCGACCGCCGGCGAGCTGCGCGCGGAGGTGTCGAAGGCGACTCTCACGCTCCGGAGCGTCGGCCCGTGATCCTCCGGGGAGGGGGCCTGCGCGGCGACGGCCGCAGCCCAGGCCACCCCGTTCGCGACGAACAGGATGCCCAGGCTCCAGCGCTCGGCTCGCGGGCTCACCATGAACGCATACCGCGAGGCCGTCCGGCGCGTTACCGACGGCGCGCCAGGCCGACTCGCTGAGGTGCGGTCGCCGCCGAAGCCGGCAGCTCGACCGGGCGCCAGGCGCCCTGCGACAGCTCTCTGACCGCGAACTCCCAGACCACCACGCGCACGCCGTCGAGCCGGCCGGGATCGCGGGTGAGCTCGTCGCCCAGCGCCTCGCGGGTGGCCGAGGCGCCGCCCGCGTTGCGCACGATGCGGTCGACGGGCAGCCCGAGGTGAAACGACAGCCGCTCGACGAGTCCCGCGCCGCTTCCCCAGCCGAGATCGGGCAGCGAGAAGACCGCAGAGAAGCTGTCGCCCAGGAGAAGCACGGGCGCGCCGCGCGTCGGACGCCAGGGCGCGCCGTCCGGAGCGACGACACGCCGCGTCTCGACCCGCTGATGGAGCGAGCGCGCGAAGCCGCGCGGAAGATCCAGGAGCACCGCCGTGTCGCCGAGCCCGTCGATCGTCTGTGGATCCTCGGCCAGGAGGCCGGGGTCTCCGACCGGCAGCTCGCCCCTCGCGCGCAGCGCGACCGCCACGTCGCGCGCCACCGCGTCGGCCCCTTCGGGGCGCCAGTGCGTGTCGGCCAGTAGATAGATGGGGGAGCCGGCGGCGGCGCGCCGGTGCAGGGACGCCGCCGGATCGACGATGTCGACGCCAGCGGTCTCGACCGCTTCGAGGACGGCCTGCTGGCGTTCGGGAGCGAGCGGAGCCGGGGCATCGTGCCCGCGCGCCAGACTCTCGACGTGGATGGACGGCTTGACCGGCGCCGGCAGGAGGACGAGCCCGATGCCGCGGTCGGCGAGCTGGTCGCGGAAGTCGACGATCACGCGCACGGGGTCGCCCTCGAATTGCGGACCGGTGCGGGCGTAGGTGAGGTGATCGAAGTCGGGCCGGTAGACGAGCCAGCCGTCGCGGCCGGCGTAGGCTTGTTCGTTGCCGTAGCGCCCGATGCGCAGCAACGCGGCTTGCACCCAGGGGCGAACGCGCCGCACCAGCTCCGAGCGCTCGTCGAAGCGCAGCTCGAGCTCGGCGATCGAGCCGCGCAGCGCGTCGAGCGCCGCGCCGACGCCGGCTGCGCCAGGTCCGGCGAGCGGCCGCCAGATCTGCGATCGCTCGCGCGCGATTGCGAGCATCTCTAGGGCCGGCCCGGCGGCGAGCAGAACGAGAAAGCCGGCGACCATCCAGCCCGTCAGCCAGGGCGCGATGCGCGTGCGCGCGATCTCGTCGTACGCCTCCTGCTCGCGCGGGTCGGGGACGTAGGACGCTCGCGCCTCGGCCGCGCTGGATTCGACGCTCGCCATCAGAAGAGGAAGTAGATGAACGGATTGAAGTCCTGCGTCGCGAGCGACACCACTGCGAGCACCAGGAGCGAGAGGCACGCGGCCGCCTTGAGAGGACCGATCTCGCGCGTCCAGGTCCAGGTCTGGGGACAGCCCCAGACGATCAGCGCTGCCAGCGCGAAGCTGCCCACCAGGTACGGGCTCGTGATGAGCGCCGGCAGGAGCGTAGCCGCCACGCCCGTCTCCCCGAACCCGAAGAGTCGCGCATAGAACTCTCCGGTGGCGGCGAAGTCGACGGCGCGGAACGGCACCCAGGTGAGGAGCACCAGACCGAACGTCGCTGCGACGCGCGCCGGCGCGGGCAGCCACCCCCACAGCCGCTCGGGCCCGGCCGCTCGCTCGATCGCGAGCAGCGCGCCGTGCATCGCTCCCCACAGGACGAAGTTCCACGACGCGCCGTGCCACAGCCCACCCAGCAGCATCACGATGGCGAGGTTGACGTAGGTGCGCAGCGGACCCTTGCGATTGCCGCCCAGCGGGACGTAGAGGTAGTCGCGCAGCCAGGTCGAGAGCGACAGGTGCCAGCGCCGCCAGAACTCCGTGATCGATCGCGAGCGGTAGGGGGCGTCGAAGTTCTTGGGGAAGACGAAACCCAGCATCAGCCCGAGCCCGATCGCCATGTCGGAATAGCCGGAGAAGTCGAAGTAGATCTGGAACGCGTAGGCGCCGAGGCCGAACCAGGCGTCGAGCGTGGTCGACGACGCGGCGTCGAACACGGTATCCGCGATCTTGCCGCACGGGTTCGCGAGCAGCACTTTCTTCGACAGCCCGACGGCGAAGAAAGCGACACCGCGCGCGAAGCGGGCGAGCGTGTCGCGCCGATCGACGATCTGATCGGCGATCTCGGTGAAGCGCACGATGGGTCCGGCGACCAGCTGCGGCCACATCCAGACGAAGCAGGCGAAGTCGATGAAGCTCCGCGTCGCCCGCGCGCGCCCGCGATAGACGTCGATCGAGTAGCTCATCGCCTCGAAGGTGTAGAAGCTGATCCCCAGCGGCAGGACGACGCGCAGCACGCTGTCGATGCGCACGCCGCCGAGGCCGGCCGCATCGACCATCGCGTTCCAGCTCGAGATGCCGAAATTCCAGTACTTGAAGAAGGCGAGCAGGCCGAGGTTCGAGGCGATGGACAGGAGGAGCGCCGCGCGCTGCTTCCGGCTGCGCGGCCCGGCGGGCTCGAGCGGGCGCGGCTCGAAGCCGAACGGCCACCACCTCTCGGTGGTCTGCACCAGGCCGGCCCAGTAGTCGATGACCGTGGTGGTGAGCAGGAGCAGGAGATAGATCGGGTTCCACCAGCCGTAGAAGACGCACGAGGTGATCGTGACCACCAGGTTGCGAGCGCGCCGCGGCGCCAGGAAGTAGGCGGCGAGCGCGAGGGGCAGGAACCCGAACAGGAACAGGTGCGAGCTGAAGACCACGGCTTCTAGCTCGCGCCGGCAAGACCGACGTCGAACCAGAGCTCCCCGCCGGCGCGCGCCGCGGGCTCGTCGAGCGACAGGAACACGCTCTCGAGCTGCGGTTGGGCGTCGTAGGGCTCGAGCCGGAGCCGGGCGCGCGCGCCCGGCGCGAGCTGCGCTGCGGCGGTCGCGCCGCCGTCGAGGATCGCCCAGCGCGCGACGCGCACGCCGGCGGTGTTCGACGCGCCGAGGTCGCCCACCGCGACGCGTTCGACGCGCCA
>DATAFT010000217.1:0-5503 GCA_036257295.1 Thermoanaerobaculia bacterium | reverse complement strand
CGGCAGGCCGAGGAAATAGATCGGCTGCTTCTCGCGCAGCTTGAGCGACCACCGATCGGTCTCCTCGAACTGATCGAGCGACCGCTCGACCTCGGCCTCGTCCTGACCCTCGTACTTGTGGCTGCGAGTCTTGCCGCCGTCCGAGCAACCCAGCAGCGCTACGAGCACCAGCGCGCTGCACAGCGCGGTGGCCCAACGAAGACCCGATGTCTCCCCGAAGAAAGTCCGGATCACCGGCGCACTCTAACGGATCGGTCGCCACGACGACGCGCACGGGGATCTGAGCTAGCGCCGCTCGCGATCATGAACGACTCGTCGAGCGACTCGCGCCAGGAGCGCAAACTCACCATGCTCCCGGCCATGTCGCTCGTGGCCGGCTCGATGCCCGGCATCGGCATCCCGCTGAGCGCGCCAAGGACCCGACCCTGCGCGCGAGCGAGAACTTCAATCACTACGGACGCGAGGAGATCGTCGGCAGTGGACCGTGCCGCTTCGTCGAGTTGGTGCCGCGCGATCGCGTCGTGATCGAGCGCTGGGACGGTCAGCCCGACCCGGCGCAGGTGCCCGCGTTCAAGCGCGCTGTTTCTCACCTCGAAGAGCTGACCCGCTGCGCGCCGTTGGCGCGCCGTGAGTCAGATCAGACGTTCGCTGCGATGAATGCCTCGATCGTCGGCGCGTCGCAGCGCGTGCAGCCGGCACCCACGGCGCCGTTGATCAGCACCGCGCCGCGGAACCCGAACAGGTAGCGCAACATGACGAGCCCGTCGGTCAGAGGCTCGGAGATGCCGTTGCCGTCGACGTCGTAGGGGCCGGTGTGGAGGAGGAATCGCTGGGCGAAGATTCCATCGATGTCACCGTCCTGGCCGATGCTCTTCCAGGCGACGACGAAATTTCCGCTGCCGATCATCGCCGCGGCGGGACTACCCTGGTATCCCAGGGTGTAGGTGTTCACCTGGAAGTCCGGCGACTGCGGAATGCCGGTCGAGCCGAAGCGGCGAGCGAAGACGCCGAAATTCTGGCCGTCGATACCAGAGTTGTCGTGCCACGCGACGAAACCACCGCCTTGGTCCATCATGGGGTACCCCTGCGTCTGACTAGCCAGAGTGTGGACGTTCACCTGGAACTCGCCTCCCAGGGCAGCGCCACTGGCGTTGAATCGGCGGGCGAAGACGCCATTGGTGTCGCCATCCCTGGGGCTGGACCAGGTGACGACGAAGTCGCCGGCGGATCGCATGGCGATTCGGCCCTGCAACTGGTTGCCGGTGACGTAGGTGTTGACCTGGATCTCGCCGCCTACGGCCTGACCCGAAGAGGCGAACCGCCGGACGAAGATGCCTCCGTTGTCGCCGTCCTGTCCCAGGCTCCGCCAGACCACGACGAAGTCGCCATCGCCGTCGATGGCGGGATAGGCGGCGGCCTGCGTCGACGCCGTGACCACGTTCACCTGGAACTCGCTCGCGAGTTGCACGCCCGAGGCGTCGAAGCGGGAGCCGAAGACGTCGGCGGTGGCGGCGATCTCCGCCCACACCACGACGTACTCGCCGCTGTTCACGATGTCGATCGCAGGATAGTACTGGTTCGTTCCCGCGGAGATCTTCAGCTCGACGCCGAGCTTCGACCCGGCGCTGTCGAAGCGCTGGACCATACCGTACGAGGCGCTGTAGACGTTCTCCTTGCTCCTCCAGACCACGACGAAGCTGCCGCCCGGCGCCACCGCGACGCGCGGGTAAGCCTGGTCGCCCGTCGTGTTGGTGTTGATCTGGAACTCGCCGGCCACCGGCGAGCCCGAGGAATCGAAGAGGCGACCGAAGACGCCGCGGTTCCCGCCGTCCTGGCCGCTCCAGGTCACGACGAAGTCGCCGTCCGTATCGAGCGCCACCGACGGAGTAGTTAGAGCGCCGGACGTCCGCTCGTTGATCAGGAGCTCGGCTCCGACCGGGGTCTACCCCCGCAATGTGGAAACGCCGGCCATGGCGATCCAGCACGCGAGTACGAAGAACGACGGTCTCGCGCCGCGCATTGATCCCCCTTTCGGGACGTTTAAGCTGCTATTCGGTTCGAGTGGATGATAGTCGGCGCGCTGCGCCCGCCGCAAGACAGTGAGGCGGGCGGTCGCGTCAGGGCCGGTGATCCCAACGGTTCATCACCGTGCGCGCCGCGAACCCGCCGAGCAGGTAGATCCAGAGAATCAGCCAGTTGAGGCGATGGCCGTAGGACGTGGTCGGGAAGTGGTTCGAGATCATCAGGAACGCGAGCGGGAGCGTGAGGAACGTGTTGTGGCGCGAGCGCTGCTTGGCGCGCTCGGCGAGCTGCGCCAGAGAAGTGTCGAGTGGCTCGCCGCGCTCGATCGCGCTCACCATCTTGCGTTGCGCCGGCAGGATGCGCATCCACACGTTGGCGGCCATGATGGTGCCGAACAGCGAGCCGATGTGGATGTACGCCGCGCGCCCGCTCATCGCAGTGCACAACCCCCAGGCAACCGCGGTGAGCAATGCGAGCGAGATCGCGGCGCCGAGCGGCTCGCGTCGCTCGAGCGGTGAGAGCCACAACCCGTCGTAGACGATCCAGCCCAGGACGATGGCGCCGGCGCCGATCGCGCCCGCCGCGAGCGCGCTCACCGGGGAGTCGGACGCGACCATCGCGCCGCCGTGGTAGTAGACGAGGTTCAAGAGCAGGATGCCGCTGATCCAGCTCGCCGCAGCCTCCCACTTGAACCAGTGGAGCTTCGCGGGCAGGGTCGCCGGTCGGGGGACGCGCTCGACGCGGTAGAACCCGCCGCTGTGGACCATCCAGACGTCCTTGCCGGTCGCCGCCCCCCCCGCCCCAACCGGGGATGGGCCAGCCCCCCCCACCCCAACCGGGGATGGGCCAGCCCCCCCCACCCCAACCGGGGATGGGCCAGCCGCCTGCGCCTCGTCGATCGCGCGGCGGCTCTGGGCGTCGAGCCACGTGAAGAACGCGGTCTGGCCGATCCAGAAGGCGCCGGCCACGACGTGCGTCCAGCGCAGGACGAGGTGGAGCCATTCGCGAAGGTCGCCGATCATCGCGTGCTCCGCCGGCGCCGCGACGGTGCCCGCTGCGCCAGGCGACCCCAGAGCCGCAGCCGCGATACGCCGCCGTCGGGGTAGATGTCGAGGCGAACGTGGCTGACCGCGCCCAGCTTCGCGATCTCCCTGGTCCAGACGTGCACGTGGTCGGCCTCGAGCTTCCGCTGCGCCACCAGCTCGGGCCACGAGTCGCTCTCGACCGCGAGCGTTCCCGCATCGGGCTCGACGCCGTCGATGAAGGTCGCGCGCAGACTGGCGCGATCCGGGTAGTTGCCCTTGAAGTGGGCGGTGTCGAGCTCGACACGCTCGATCGTGCCGGGGCGGCCGAGGCGCAACAGCACGAAGTCGTGGCCGGGCCCGCGTCGCCGCCGCGTCTCCCAGCCGTCGCCCATGTCCTTGCCGCGGCCGGGCAGGAGCAGGTTGTGCATCGAGCCGAAGTGCTGATCGTTGGTCGCGATCGCCTGGCCGCCGTTCTCGAACGCGGCGAGGTCGTGAACCTTCGCCGCATCGACCCGCGACCAGTCGGGCACGACCTCGCCGTAAGCGCGCAGTCGCGCGACACCACCGTCGGGGAAGATGTGGAGCCGCAGGTGAGTGCACGGCCGATCGGACGCGCTCGCGAGCCGATGATGCTGGCTCGGACCGAGCGGCGATTCCGGCACCAGGATCCAGCACTTGGCGTCGAGCGGCGGTGGGCCCGGACCGTCCCACGCCTCGATCGTCGCCGCCACCGGTTGATTGCCGTTGAAGAACGCGGTGTCGACGTCCACTCCGCGCACCACGCCGCGCGCGCACAGCCGCACGACGCAGAAGTCGTGTCCGCCGTCGCGGCGCCGTCGCGTTTCCCAACCGTCCATCCACTTGCCGTGGTCGTCGTAGACGCCTTCGCGCCAGATCGGGGCTTCGGGCCGGATCAATCGCTCGCGATGCCCGAAGAACTCGTCGGACGCCCACTCGACCTCGGCGCCGAGACGCGGCTGGAGGAGGTCCATGTAGCGGACCCAGAACGGCAGCGCATCCGCGATCGACGGGCCGGGCTCGCGACGCCCCCGACCCGCGGTCCCGCGACGCTTGGCGCCGGCGCCGCGCGCGGAGCGCCGCTCAACTGCCACGGTAGGTCGAGTAGCCGAAGGGTGCGACCAGGAGGGGCACGTGATGGTGCTGCGATGGATCCGTCACCTCGAAGCTCACCGTCACGCTGGGATGGAACGCCGCGACTTGCCGAGCGGCGAAGTAGGCGCCGGTCTCGAACACCAGGCGATGGATACCCGCTTCGATCGGAGTGCGAGCGAGGTCGCCGGTGCGGCCGTTGGCGTCGGTCGTCGCGGCGCCCAGGGCGGTCCAGGCGCCGTCGGGACGCGCGCGCTCGAGGGTGACCGCGACGCCGGCAGCCGGTCGACCGTGCGCGAGATCGAGCACGTGGGTCGTGATCGGGCTCATGCGATTGAAGCGAGTCGCAGCCGCGTGATCTTGCGCTGTTCGCCCGCGGCGACGGCGAGCTCGCGCCCGGCCTCGTTGACCAGTCGCTGTTCCAGGATGGCGAGCATCTCGTCGGCGCTCTTGCCCGTGGCGAACACGATGAAGATGTGACCGAAGCGCCGCTCGTAAGACGCGTTGCCCTGGGCGAGTGCGCGCAGGACTCTATCCGAGGCGCCGCGCGTTCCTCCCTGCTCGCTGGCCGCCAGCGCGGCGGTGGACGCAAATCGTTGACGAAGGCTCTCCAGGTCACCGATGCGGGGATGACCGCCGAAGGCTTCGAGCCAGTCCTCGCGAGTCATCGCGTCGAACGCGCGCTCAGCGAGGGCTGCCAGTCGAGTGTCGGCGGGCGCGGCGGCGACGGCTTCGAGCATGGCGTCGATCCAGGCGCGCGCGGCGCAGCAGCGCGCGAGCAGGTCGCGTTGCACCGCCGCCGGATGTCGTCGCAACGAAGCGCAGGTGGCGTCGCCACCGCTCGCCACACTCGCGATCAGCCTCCCGGCGGGCTCGCCGACGACCTCACCGCGGCGCGCGACCTCACGACCGCGCAGGAAGACCCGCTCCACGACGCCGAACAGCCGCTCGCCGGCATAGGGCGTGGTCGACGGATGGCGAAACAGAAGACGCGCCGGATCGACCACGAAGCTCGCCTCGGGATCCCACGCGACCAGGCTGCCCAGCTGGCCGGGGGCGATCGTGCCGCGATCGCGATCGAGGTGGAGAAGCGCCGCCGGCCGCGCGCACAAGCAATCGGCGACCCGCTCGATCGTGAGGCCGCGCGCGCGAGCTCCGGTCCAGACCACGGGCAACGTGAGCTGAATCGACGCGATGCCGCCCCAGGCCCGCGCCAGATCGCCGCCGGGAGCTTCTTTCATCGCGGGCGGAGCAGGCGAGTGATCGCTCGCCACCAGGTCGATCGTGCCGTCAGCGAGCGCCTCCCACAACGACTCGCGATTGGCGCGCCCGCGAATCGGCGGCGC
>DATAFT010000189.1:0-3850 GCA_036257295.1 Thermoanaerobaculia bacterium | reverse complement strand
CACCTCCCAGGGTATACGGGAGACTGTGAACGCCCGTGAGCGTCAGACCGCGAGCGCGGCCTTCGCCGCGGGCGCGCGCCGCTCGAGGCGCTTGCGCGCCTCCCACAGCTCGGCTTCGTCGAGCGGATCGAGCGCGCGCAGCTCGCGTCCCAGGAGGACCGCGGCGGGACGGCCGTTGCGATAGAGCACGCGGTTGGTCGAGATCGCAGGCACGCGCGCGCCCGGCGTGAGGATGCCGACCAGGTTGAGTGGATCGGCGCCGCTTACCGCGATCCATTGGTCGTGCTCGGGCGGACGGCGATGGAGCCTCAGCGTGGGCACCGCTTCAGGCAGCGCGAACTGCTCGCCGCTCCAGCCGTGGATGAATCTCCCGCCGCGGATCTCGCCGCGCGCCTCGAGTCGCCGCAGCACCCGCAGCAGGTCGCGCCAGGGCGGCAGGCTGCCTTCGCGGTCGAGCAGGCGGCGGAACACGACACCCCAGCGACGCAGCAACAGCCGGGCGATCTCCTCGAGGTCCTCGTCGGCGAGCGCGACGTTGCGCGGCGGCTCGGGCGACGACCTGGCAGCGTCGGCGCCGGCGGAGCCGGACGTGGCTTCGTCGCCGGCAGAGGGAACGTCCGCCAGCGCCACCCAGCGCCCGGCGTCCTCGAGACCGAAGTCGGCGGTGCGCCTCCTCCTCGGTCCGGAGATCGGCTTGCGCTTCTCGGCTGGCAGCAACAGAGCGCGCAGCCCGAGGAAGCTGTCGGAGTAGACCAGCCCGAGCGCCGTGAGCTCGCCGAGCACCGCTTCGAGCTGCGTGTGCAGCAGCCCGGTGCCGGCGGCGATGTCCTCGAAGAACGTGGCGCCCGAGCGAGACAGGTGCGCGAGCACGTCGCGGGCGATGGGAGAGAGACGCGCGAGGGCCTCCTGCTCGGTGCCGGCAAGCCGGCGCCAGAGGCCGAGATGGCCACGGCGCAGCAGCGCGATCGGCGTCGCTCGTACGGGCCCTGCGCTCGCTCCGGCCATGGTGGTCACCATGGCCTCCGCTCCCATGTCTTTGGCGCGGACGGCGCATGGAAGCGTTCGACGCTGCCACACCACCTTGCCGGCGTTGCCCAGAGCGTCGAGCCACTCGCGCTCGTAGTCTTCGACGCGGTCCGGCAGCACGTCGACTTCCCAGCTCCCGGCCGCGACCTCGAAGCCCTCGAGCTGTGCCACCACTTCTTCGAGCCCGCGCGGCCCGGCCTTGCGCTCGCCGTCCGCAAGGTGTTGCCACGCCAGCAGGAAGCGCAGGTAAGCCTCGGTCGAGACCGGCTCGATCTCGGCGCGCAGGCGATGCAGGGTGCGACGGTGAATGCGCGCCAGCAGACCGCGCTCGCACCACTCTTCGATGCCGAGACGAGGCGTAAAGCGTCCGCGCAGCGCGTAGCCCTGACCTTCGAGGCGAACCAGCGCGACGGAGACGGCGCCGGGATGGATCTCGAGCGAGTCCGCCAGCGCGTCGACGGTGACCGGCCCCAGGATCTCGAGCCGGTTGCGCACCAGCTCGACCAGCGCGTCCTCGGCGGTCCAGGTCTCGCGCAGCGCTGCGGGCAAGTCGAGCGCCGGCTGGTCGGTCCAGTCGGGTTTGACCGCGCGCAGTTGCGCCAACCGCTCGGCCGCGACCCACACGCCGCGCGCGCCGCCGTGCAACCGCGTGACGCGATGCTCCGCCACCAGCTCGTCGACCAACGCCGACCCGCCGGTCGCGGGGTCGATCGCCGTCGCGATCTCGTCATCGGTCAGGAAGCCCGCGAGCACCAGCGCTTCGTGCAGCTCGTCGGCGCTCTGCGCCTGCGGCCACACCTCGGCGCGCACGGCGTCGATGGCGGCGGCGTCGAGCGCGCCGAGATCGGAAGCGGTGTCGGGATCGAGCCAGCGGCGCGACATCACCGCCTGCGTGCGACGCTCCTCGAGCGGGGCATCGTCGAGGAAGGCATACGGCCTGGCGTTGAGCGACTCGTGCGCGAGCGGAGACGGCTCCGCGACGTCGCGCGCGAACAGCGTCAACTCTCCGGCGCGCATGCGGCGCAGCAGGTTCTCGAGGTGAGGGAGGTCCATCGCCTCTTCGAGGCAGTCGGTGAGGGTCTGGTCCACCAGTGGATGATCGGGCACCTCGCGATCGCCGGCGAGGTTCTCGGGGCAGGCGAGCTGATCCGGAAACACCACCGACACCAGGTCGTCGGCGTTCATGCGCTGGATCTGCGGTGGCACGCGGCGGCCCCCGCGTTGGCGCAGCACCGCCAGCGCGCGCGTCGCGTTCCAGCGCCAGCGCACTCCCCACACCGGCGCGTCGAGCAGCGCCTGGATGAGCACTTCGCGCACGGTCTCGGGATTGAGGTAGGAGTAGACCTCCTCGAGCGGGAAGCTGTGGGTGACGCCGAGCGAAAGCACGATGGCGTCCTCGGTGGCGGAGGCTTGCAGCTCGAAGTTGAACTTGCGGCAGAAGCGCTTGCGCAGTGCGAGGCCCCAGGCGCGGTTGAGCCGGCTGCCGTACGGCGAGTGCAGCACGAGCTGCATGCCGCCGCTCTCGTCGAAAAAGCGCTCGAGCGCCAGCGCTTCCTGGGTCGGCATGATGCCGAGCGCGCGCTCGGAGGCGGCGAGGTATTCGATCGCCTGTCTCGCCGCGGCCTCGCCCACGCCGGGGATCGAGGTCAGCCAGGCGGTGACGGTGGCGACGGCGCTGCCCGCGGCGCCACCACTGGCGGCGGCCAGGCGCTGCGACACCTCACCGCGCAGGTCCGACACCGCGCGCGACAGCTCCTCGGTTCGCGCCGGCGCCTCGCCCAGCCAGAACGGGATCGTCGGCGGCGCCCCGCGCGCGTCCTCGACCCGCACCTTGCCCGGCTCGATCTTGAGGATGCGCCACGAGGTGTTGCCGAGCTGGAAGATGTTGCCGGCCATGCTCTCGATCGCGAAGTCCTCGTTGACGGTGCCGACGCGGATCTCGCCGGGCTCGAGCACCACGTCGTAGTCCGCGGTGTCGGGGATGGCGCCGCCGTTGGTGATCGCAGCGAGCCGCGCGCCGCGCCGCGCGCGCAGCCGTCCGTTGACGCGGTCGTGGTGGAGGTAGGCGCCGCGCCGGCCGGTGCGACCGGCGAACCCTTCGCGCAGCATGCCGACCACTTCGTCGAAGGTCTCGCGCGACAGATCGCGGAACGGCCAGGCGCCCCGCACCAGGTCGAAGAGCTCGAGCTCGCTCCAGTCCTCGGCCGCGACCGCGGCCACGATCTGCTGCGCCAGGATGTCGAGCGGCCGCTCGGGAACCACCAGGCGGTCGAGCTCGCCGCGCGCCGTGGCGCGCACCAGCGCGATCGCTTCGACCAGCTCGTCACGCGAGAGCGGGAACAGCCTCCCCTTGGGGGTGGCGCCCACCGCGTGGCCGGAGCGGCCCACCCGCTGCAGCAGCGTCGCGATCGAACGCGTCGATCCGAGCTGACACACCAGGTCGACGCTGCCGATGTCGATGCCGAGCTCGAGCGAGGCGGTGGCGACCAGGGCGCGCAGCTCGCCGGCCTTGAGCCGCCGCTCGGCCTCGAAGCGTTGATCGCGCGACAGCGATCCGTGATGCGAGGTGACGGCCTCCTTGCCGAGGCGGTCGGAGAGGTGCTTCGCCACCCGCTCCGACAGCCTGCGGGTGTTGACGAACACCAGCGTGGTCCGGTGCGCGCGAACCAGCTCGGCGATGCGATCGTAGATCTCTTCCCACACCTCGTTCGACATCACCGCTTCGAGCGGCGAGGCAGGTAGCTCCAGAGCGAGGTCGATGTGGCGGCGGTGGCCGAGATCGACGATCTTCGCCCGCTCGCGGTCGGCCGTGAACAGGAAGTCC
>DATAFT010000142.1:0-25942 GCA_036257295.1 Thermoanaerobaculia bacterium | reverse complement strand
GGCAGGTCGAGCCAGACCTCGCGGCGATAGGTGCCGTCGGCTTCGAGCGCGCGGTTCTGATAGGACGAGTGGATCGCCTGGCCCAGCCACATGCGCTCGAAGCCGCCGCGCAGCGCGAAGCCGAGGCTGCCGCGAACCTCGCGCTCGAGCAGATCGGCGACCGAGAGACGCAGCGAACGAGCATGATCGTCGAAGCGCACGGCCATCGCTCGAAGTATAGGATCGCCCGCGCCGGAACGATCCGGCGGACCGGATCGGTCGCCAAAGGGGGGAGCGGCAATGGAGCGACTCATCAGCGCCTTCGGCCTGATCGTCATCCTGTCCATCGCCTGGGCGCTTTCGACCGATCGCCGGCGCGTCAACTGGCGGGCCGTGATCATGGGCACGGCTCTCCAGCTCGTCTTCGCGGTCATCATCCTGCGCACCAGCTGGGGACGGACGTTCTTCGACGCCATGGGCGACGCCGTCACCGGGTTTCTCGACCTCGCCGACCGCGGCTCGATCTTCGTCTTCGGTGAGAACTTCCTCGAGCACTTCTTCGCCTTCAAGGTGCTGCCCACCATCATCTTCTTCTCGAGCTTCATCACCGTCCTCTACTACCTGGGCGTGATGCAGTGGGTGGTGCGCGGGTTCGCCTGGGTGATGATGCGCGTGATGCGCACCTCGGGCGCCGAGTCGCTGTCGGCGGCCGCCAACATCTTCGTCGGGCAGACCGAGGCGCCGCTCCTGATCCGCCCCTACGTCGGCAAGATGACGCGCTCGGAGCTGATGGCGATCATGACCGGCGGCTTCGTCACCATCGCCGGCGGCGTGCTGGTGGCCTACGTCGGCATCCTGTCGCCGCGCTTCCCCGACATCGCCGGCCATCTGATCGCAGCGAGCGTGATGGGAGCGCCGGCGGGCCTCGTGATGTCGAAGCTGATGCTGCCCGAGACCGAGGAGAGTCTCACCGCCGGCACGGTGAAGCTCGAGGCGGAACGGCCGTGGTCGAACGTCATCGACGCCGCCGCCGAGGGCGCCACCGCCGGTCTCGGGCTCGCGCTCAACGTCGCCGCCATGCTGCTCGCGTTCCTCGGGCTGCTCGCGCTGATCAACGCCGGGCTGGGTTGGCTGGGCGGCTTCGTCGGTCTTCCCCAGCTCACGCTCGAGGGCGCGCTCGGTTGGCTCCTGCAGCCGCTGGCCTGGGTGATGGGTACGCCGTGGGCGGAGGCCGACAAGGTAGGCGCGCTGATCGGCATCAAGACCGGCGCCAACGAGTTCATTGCCTACACCAAGATGGGAGACATGATCGAGGCCGGGGAGCTCTCGGACCGCTCGCGCGTGATCGCCACCTACGCGCTGTGCGGGTTCTCCAACTTCTCGTCGATCGCGATCCAGATCGGCGGCATCGGCGCGATGGCGCCGGAGCGCAAGTCGGAGCTCGCCGAGCTCGGCCTGCGCGCCATGATCGGCGGCTCGCTCGCCTGCTTCCAGACCGCCGCGATCGCGGGGCTCCTCATCCCGTAGCGTCCGGGACCTGCGCCCGCGGCACGGCAGGGAGCGGCTTCCCCATCCGCGGCGCCAGATTCCTCCATGGAAAAGCTGCAGAGCGCATTCGGATTGCTGGTCCTGCTCGGGATCGCGTGGTCGCTCTCGACCGACCGGCGCCGCATCAACTGGCGCGCGGTCTTCTTCGGCACGGCGCTCCAGCTCGTGTTCGCGGTGCTGATCCTGCGCACCGAGCCGGGGCGGCGGCTGTTCGATCGCATGGGCGTCGTGGTGAACGCCTTCCTGGACATGGCGGACCGCGGGTCGATCTTCGTCTTCGGCGAGGCCTTCCGCGATCACTTCATCGTGTTCAAGGTGCTGCCGACCATCATCTTTTTCTCCAGCTTCATCACCGTCCTCTACTACCTGGGCGTGATGCAGTGGATCGTCAAGGGGTTCGCCTGGGTGACGATGCGGCTGATGCGCACCTCGGGCGCGGAGTCGTTGTCCGCCGCCGCCAACATCTTCGTCGGACACACCGAGGCCCCGCTGCTCATCCGCCCCTACATGAAAACGCTCACGCGCTCGGAGCTGATGGCGGTGATGACGGGCGGGTTCGTGACCATCGCCGGCGGCGTGATGGTGGTGTACATCGGGATCCTCGAGCCGCGGTTCCCCGACATCGCAGGCCACCTGATCGCCGCCAGCGTGATGGGGGCGCCCGCCGGGCTGGTGATGGCGAAGCTGATGCTGCCGGAGACCGAGGAGAGCCTGACCGCCGGAACGGTCCGGCTCGAGGTCGAGCGGCCCTGGTCCAACGTGATCGACGCGGCGGCCGAGGGCGCGACCACCGGACTCGGCCTGGCGCTCAACGTCGCCGCGATGCTGCTCGCGTTCCTCGGCCTGCTCGCACTGATCAACGCGGGACTGGGCTGGGCCGGTGGTCTGGTGGGCTTTCCGCAGCTCACGATCGAATTCATCCTCGGATGGCTCTGTCGTCCGTTGGCCTGGGTGCTCGGCGTCGAGTGGGCGGAGTCGGCGGACGTCGGGGCGCTGATCGGGATCAAGACCGCCGCCACCGAGATGGTCGCCTACCTGCGCATGGGCGAGATGATCGACGCCGGCCAGTTGAGCGAGCGCTCGCAGGTGATCGCCACCTACGCGCTGTGCGGCTTCTCGAATTTCGCTTCGATCGCGATCGCGATCGGCGGCATCGGAGCGCTGGCGCCCGAGCGCAAGTCGGAGGTCGCGGAGCTCGGACTGCGCGCCATGGTGGGGGGGTCGCTGGCCTGCTTCCAGACCGCGGTGATCGCCGGCATGCTGGTTCCCTGACGCTTCCGCTCGGTGCGTGCCCTGTCTCTGGCTGATACTTTCGGCGCCGCAAACGGCGCGTACCGGCTATGACAGAGCCCAAGAGCAGCCCGATCGGCTCCGAGTTCAGCGACCTCCTCAAGCGAGCCGATCGGCTGGTGGAGGCGGTCCCGCGTCAACCCGACTTGAGCCGCACCGTCTTCGACGTGGCCGAGGTCGTCACCCGTGAGCTCGGCGCGCGCCTCGGCGTGGGCGGCGGGCGGGTGTATCGGCGGGCGGAGGAGGGCGAGAGCTATCTGCTGCTCGGCACCTTCGGCGCCGCGCACCCGATCGACAATCCACCGCTTCTCCCCGGCGACTACGCGCCGGTGGCGATTCTGCGTCAGGACGGCACCGTGTACATGGAAGCCGACGATCCCGCGCTCGACCGCGAGCTCGAGAACGCGCTCGGCGCCGGCCGGTTCGCCGCCATCGAGGTCGGCGAGGGCGAGTACCTGCTGGCCTTCGATCTCCACGCCGCGCGCGAGCGCGAGAACGCGCTGCTCTCGCTCGCGATCCTGCGCCACTCGATCAACCAGAAGATCGCTCGCGAGCGCATGGACGACGTGCTGCGCGAGGCGCGCAAGATCCAGGCGTCGATCCTGCCGCGGCGCCTGCCGGTCTACGGCAGCTTCGATCTGGCCGGACGCAACGAGCCGATGGAGACGGTGGGCGGCGACTTCTTCGACTTCATCCCGCTGTCGCCCAAGATCATGGGCATCGCGATCGCCGACGTTTCGGGCCACGGGCTGCCGGCGGCGCTCCAGGTGCGCGACATCTACATGGGGTTGCGCATGGGCCTCGGGCGCGATTACAAGATCGTGCGCACGGTCGAGCGCCTGAACCGCATCATCCACGAGAGCATCCTGACCTCGCGCTTCGTGTCGATGTTCTACGGCGAGCTCGAGCTCAACGGCAACTTCCTCTACGTCAACGCCGGACATCCGCCTCCCTTCCACCTCGGCGCCGGCGGTGACGTCACCTTCCTCGAGTCGGGCGGCGTCGTGCTCGGTCCGCTCGCCGACGCCAGCTACGAGCGCGGCTTCGTCCTGGTCCAGCCCGGCGATCTGCTCGTGCTCTACACCGACGGCATCGTCGAGGCGCGGCCGCGCGGCGGGCGCGACGAGTACGGCGTCGATCGGCTGGTCGAGGTGGTGCGCCGCTATCGACTGAAGCCGGCGCAGGAGATCATGGATGCGGTGTTCGCCGACGTGAAGCGCTTCTCCGACGGCGGCGCGGCCTCGGACGATCGCACGGTGGTGGTGGTGCGTTATCCGATCCCGCCCGCCAAAGCGTCGTCGTCCGAGCGCTGAGCGCGCCCGCATGACGAGGGTCACCAAGTGGGAGACGTGGTCTGCCGCGGCAGTGTCGTGGCTGTCCGCCGCGCTACTGGTGTGGACCGCCCATAGCAATCTTGCTGCATGGGTTTTCCAAGAGGTCGGGGAGCACCAGCGCTTCACCCTCGTCGTCGACCGCACGCTGAAGAACCCGAGGTCGACGGGACACCACATTTGGTTCCGTGAGGTGCTGGTCGATGGGCACCATCTGCTGTCCAGGGACATCCTGGTCGAGGGTGCCTGGAAAGCTCTGGGGGAACGGGGGTACCACGCCGCTGCACCGGCCACCGCGTCGTTCACCGGCCGCAGCGCCGTGGTCGAGCTGCTCGGCACGCCCGAGGCCGGCATCGCGAAGGTCCGCGACAACCGACGTGAGGCGCTCGTCGATGCCTATTCGCCTTGGACGTTCATGGTCCACGGCGACCTGCCGGTCTGGACGCGGCCATGGTGGTCCTGGGCTCTCTTCTTCGCACCGGTCCTGGGATCGATCGTCGTTCTTCGTCCTTGGCGGTCGCGGCGACGGACGGATGCGTGGCTGCTGCTCTCCTGCGCCGGCGCGCACGCGATCGTTTGGTGCACGATACCCGTCGAGACGAACGGGGATACCGTTCGGTACTACGACGCGTTCCGCGCCGCGCTCGAGCGGGGCGCACCGCACCACTACTCGATCGGCTACGGCATTCTGATGGCGCTCGTCGACGCTCTGCCGGGCGCGAGCCTGGGCGCCAAGCTGACGCTGGCGCAGCACGGAATGATGATGGCGACGCTGCTGATGATGTGGCGGCTCGTGCGTCTGTACGCGTCCTGGTGGTTGGCGGCAGCATGGTTCTTCGCCACCACCTGGCTGGCCCCGACACTGCTGCTCCCACAAAACCTCTTGTCAGAAAACCTGGCGCTGCTCGCAATGGTTGGCGCGACCTACTTCACCCAGCGCGTCGTCGACCACGGCGGCCTCGTCATGGCGCTCTTGGCCGGATTCGCGCTCGGCCTCGCCACGCTGACGCGCGCCGTTCCCCTGGTGGTCACCGGCCCGGCGATGTGGTTGATGTTCCTCATCCGGCACGATGCGAGCGACTCCACGACCCTGACCGCTGGGCGCGTGCGGGGGGTCCTCTCCGCCCTGGTGCCGCGCGATGCCATGCGCAGGAGCGCCGCGCTCGCATTCGGCACGGCCGCAGTGATCGTGCTGGCGCCGATGTGTTGGTACGTCGCCCATGGCCATCGCTTCGGCCTGACCACGGGAGTCGGCCGACACTTCTACAACCGCATCGTCTATGAGCAGAACCTCATCGATCGCGACGGTCCGGCGACGAAGGCCTTGCAACAACTGATGCCGGGCGCCGATCTCACGACGCTGGGCCATTGGATGCTTGATCCGAAGATCTCGAACCAGGTCGACCGGGCCGCAGCCGACTCGTTGATCGCAAGAGTCGCGAAAGAGGCGCTGCTCACCGACCCCGTCGGCTATCTGGTCTACACGTTCGAACTGACGTGGCGCAACCTGGTCGCCAACCCTACCTTGTGGCTGCTCCACGCCGCCAACACCGACGTCACCGACGAACAGTTGGCATTGCAGACGGAGCCGCTGCTCCGCTACTCCGCCGGCGCGGGAACCTGGGCCGAATACGGTCGCCGGGCGCACAAACCGCTCTGGGCAGCTACCGTGCTGTTCGTACTCCTGGCGGTAGCGGTGCTGCCTTGGGCGCCGCGGCGACAGCTCATCGGTGCACTGTTATGCACCGTGTTCGGCTACATGCTCGCGTGCTCGGCGGTCGAATTTCCGGTGAGTCGCTACAACGCCTGCATCACACCGTTCGTCACCGCGGCGGCCGTGGTACCGCTGGCCGCGATCGATCTCGCTCTGCGCCGCCGGCGTCCTTCCCCCGGCACGGCGGCAGAACCGCCGGCGACGGCAGCCGCGATGTGATCGCCGCTGGCGACGTGCTCTCGCTCGGTAAAAGCTCTGGGGGATCGCGCCCGCGAGCGCCGCCAGCCGAGCCCGGATGTCGAGCGCCGGAGCGCCGGCGAGGCTACTGGCCCGACCAGCACGTCGGATCGCCGTTGCTACCGGTCGAAGCGCCGTCAGCGCTTGCCGATGACCTCGAGGTCCTGCTTGAGCTTGACGATCGATCGCGCCGGGTAGATGCCGGCGCGCAGTTGCACCAGGGGGTAGATCTCGGTGTCGCGGCCCACGATCACACCCGGATGGAGCACGCTGTTGCAGCCGGTCTTGACGCCGTCGCCGAGCAGCGCGCCGAGCTTGCGGCGGCCGGTCGGGATGCGCGCAGCGCCGTCGGGCACCACGATCTCTTTGCCGTCGTGGCGGAAATTCGAGAGCACGGTGCCGGCGCCGAGGTTGACGTCGCTGCCCAGGATCGAGTCGCCGACGTAGTTGAGGTGCGGCGCCTTGGCGTCGGGCAGCAGGATCGACCGCTTCACCTCGGTGTTGGCGCCGACGCGGCAGTGGTCGCCGATCCAGCAGCCGCCGCGCACGTAGGCGCCGGTGCGGATCTCGACATCGTCGCCGATCCAGAGTGGGCCTTCGAGCATGGCGCCGGGAGCGATGCTCGCGCCCTTGCCGATCACGAAGCCCTTGCCGGCGAAATGGACGCCGGGATGGCGCGCGACCAGCTCGGCGGTTGGCGGCTGGTCGAGCTGCTTGCCCAACAGCGCAGCGAGCAGCGCGTCGAGCGGCGCGCCCAGGAGCGCCCATGGCGCGGAGGGATCCCAGGCGGCGGTCAGAGCGGGAGGCAGCGCGCTCCAGAGCTCCGGCAGTCGCAGCGGTGCGTTCAATTGTTCGCCTGCAGCAGCTCGATGTGGCCGGCGTGCAGGAGCTTGCGGAAGACCAGCTGCGCCTCGAGCGGCGGCATCGGGCTGATCTTGAGGATCGACTCGATGTCGTAGCTGCCGTCGATGCGCGACAGCACGAAGCCTTCCTCGGGCGAGAGGCGCAGGTTCTTGATCTCGTCGTGACTGACGGTGATCTGCGGCACCGCCTTGAGGCTCAGGCCTTCCTCGCGCATCACGCGCTTCATCCGCTCCTCGGCCTCGAGGATCGCCTGCTGCGTGTCCTTGCCGCCGGGATCGAGGCTGCGCGCCGCGCGCAGATGGCGCAGCGCGGCTTGGAAGTCACCGGACGAGATCTTGCGGCCTGCGGTCTCGAGCAGGGTGCCGGCGTCGATCGAGGTCTCGGGCGTCGTTTCGCGGACCTCGATGCGTGGCCGCACCATCTTGATCGCCCCTGCGCGCACGGCGGCGGCGAGGATCCTGCTCACGAAGAAGTTGGAAGAGTGGGTCTCGATGCAGATGTCCTCGATCGAGCGGTCGTCGTCGACCAGCTCGAGCACGCGACGCTCACCCTGCGACAGGTCGGGCTCGTCGTAGATGCCCACGCCGACCGGGACGCAGAGCAGCGACGGGACGCACTCGTTGATGCGGTTCCACTCGTCGAGGCGTTCCATGCCCTGCAGCACGACCATCGCCACCTCGAGCGCGATCGGGATCATGCCGCTGTCGAGGGTCTCGCGCTCGACGAAGCGGAACTCGCCGGAGCTCCAGGAGAACATGTCGAAGATGCCTTCCTGGGCCTTGAGCAGCAACAGGTGCTGGAGATCCTGCTCCGAGATGCGGCCGGCGGTCACCAGGATCTTGCCCAGCAGCATGCCGGTCGACTCCTGCTGGGTGATGGCCTCGACCAGCTCCTGCTCGTTGATGTAGCCCTGGCTCACCAGGAAGTGGCCGAGCTGCTCCTTGGGGTCGGTGGATCCGGTGGCGATGATGCGGCCGTCGAGGAAGAAGATGCGCTTCTGGACCTCTCCCCGGCCGATCACCAGCGTTCCGGTCTTGGCCGACTGGGCAACCCATTGAAGGAGCTCGGCGAGCTCCATCGTCTCGAGGTTGCCGGAAATGCTCATTCGCTGAGGATGGTGGGAGCGAGAACTCGTTGCGCGAACGGCAATTATAGCCTCGTCTCTAACTCCGGGCCCGAGTCGTACCGCGCTGGCCCTGGTAGTGGCTGCCGGAGCCCGGCTCGCCGTAGGCGACGTCGGGCTGCGACTCCATGCTGATGAAGATGAGCTGCGCGATGCGCCGGCCGGCCTCGAGCACGAACGCTTCGGGCCCCAGGTTCTGCAGCTCGAGCGTGATGTTGCCCTGGAAGCCGGGGTCGCACCAGCCCGCCATCGAGTGGTTGATCCACAACCGGCCGAGTGTCGACTTGAGCTTGAGGTCGCAGGCGACGTCGCGCGGGATCTTGACGTACTCGAGGGTCGAGGCCAGCACCACCTCACCGGGGAAGAGCTTGATGTAGGGCGCGCTGAAGTCCTCCGGATCGCGGGTCGGGCAGATCCAGTGGTCGCTCACTCTCACGTCGTAGGAGGCCGCGTTGACGTGGTGGGGCTCGTAGGGCGCGACGCCCCCGCTCTCGGCCCAATGCCGGATCCAACGATCGGGTTTGATCATTCGGCGGCTCCGCGAGTGGTGTTTACCACTCGCTCCGCCGCTGACGTTTTCGGCGCCGAGTACGGCGCATCCGGTTCGCGCTTCATCTCAGAAGAAGACAGGAGTGGTGTCGTCCTCGCGATGGATGCTGTCGACGAAGCGGATGAGCCGTCGCGAGCACGACATGAACAAGGTGTGGGTGCGCGAGCCGCCGCCGAAGAAGCGCACGCCCTCGAGCAGCTCGCCGTCGGTCACTCCGGTGCAGGCGAACAGGATCTGGCTGCCCGGAGCCAGATCCTCGGTGTGCAGCAGGCGGTCGGGATCCTCGATGCCGAACTCGTCGAGCCGGCGCCGCTGCTTGTCGTTGAGCGCTTTCAGCCGTCCCTGGATCTCACCGCCGAGGCAGCGCATGGCAGCCGCCGTGATCACCCCCTCGGGGGCGCCGCCGGTTCCCATCACGGCGTGCACCCCGGTGCCGCGCACCGCGGCGGCGATCCCGGCCGAGAGATCGCCGTCGGAGATGAGACGGATGCGGGCGCCGGCTTCTCGCACGTCGGCGATGAGCTGCTGGTGCCGATCGCGCTCGAGGATCACCACCACCAGGTCGTTGACGTCGCGCTCGAAGGCGCGCGCGATGTTGCGGAGGTTCTCGGCCACCGGCGCGTCGAGGTGAATGACCCCGCGCGCGGTGGGGCCCACCACGATCTTCTCCATGTAGACGTCGGGTGCGTGGAGCAGTCCGCCGCGCTCGGCCGCGGCCAGCACCGCGACCGCGCCGGGGCTGCCGGTCGCGCACAGGTTGGTGCCTTCGAGCGGGTCGACGGCGATGTCGACTTCGGGCGCGCCGTCGTGGGCCGCGCCCAGCTGCTCGCCGACGTAGAGCATCGGAGCCTCGTCGCGCTCGCCTTCGCCGATGACGATGCGGCCGGCGATCGCCACCTTGTCGAGCACGCGGCGCATCGCCTCGACCGCCATGCGGTCGGCGTGCTCACGGTCGCCGCGCCCCATGGTGTGCGCCGAGGCGAGCGCCGCCTGCTCGGTGACGCTGATGAGATCCTGCTCGAGCAGCCGCTCGAGGCTGATCGAGCCCAAGGCCGCTCCCGCCGCGCCGGTGCCGTCGCTCATCGCGCCGCCGTCTTCTCAGCCAACTCGCGCGCCATCGCGGACGTCACCGGCGGCTGGAACGCGGGGATGCCGGTGATGGCGGCGCCGATCACCAGCCCGTGGATGTCGTGGGTGCCTTCGTAGGTGTAGACCGACTCGATGTTGAGCATGTGCCGGATCACCGGATAGTCGTCGACGATGCCGTTGGCGCCGAGGATCTCGCGCGCGAGCTTGGCGCACTCGCGGGCGACCCAGACGTTGTTGCGCTTGGCGAGCGAGACGTGCTCGGGCTTGAGGCGCCCTTGGTCCTTGAGCCGTCCGAGCTGGAGCGCCAGCAGCTGTCCTTTGGTGATCTCGCTCACCATCCACACCAGCTTCTCCTGCACCAGTTGATGGCAGGCGATCGGCTGGCCGCCGAACTGGATGCGCTCCTTGGAGTACTCGAGCGCGGTGATGTAGGTCTCCATCGCCGAGCCGATGCCGCCCCAGGCGATGCCGTAGCGCGCCTGGTTCAAGGTGTCGAGCGCCGCCTTCAACCCGTTCGCCTCCGGCAACTGGTTCTCGGCGGGAATGCGGCAGTCGAGGAAGCCCAGCTCGGCGGTGACCGACGCGCGCAGCGAGAACTTGCCGTGCTGCTCGGCGGAGGTGAACCCGGGCGTGCCGCGCTCGACCAGGAAGGCGCGGATGCCCTGATCGGTGCGCGCCCACACCACCGCGACGTCGGCGACCGAGCCGTTGGTGATCCACTGCTTGGCGCCGTTCAGGACCCACGACGAGCCGTCGCGCCGCGCGGTGGTTCGCATACCCGCCGGATTCGAGCCGAAGTCGGGCTCGGTGAGCCCGAAGCAGCCGATCGCCTGGCCGGACGCGAGGGCCGGCAGCCAACGGTCCTTCTGCTCCTGGGTCCCGAACGCCCAGATCGGGAACATCACCAGCGAGCTCTGCACCGAGACCAGGCTGCGCAGCCCGGAGTCGCCGCGCTCGAGCTCCTGCATCACCAGGCCGTAGGCGACCCCGCCCAGCCCGGGGAGGCCGTACTCGTCGAGCCAGGCTCCGAACAGGTTGAGGGCGCCGATCTCGGGCACCAGCTCGAGCGGCGAGCGCGCGTCGCGGTGGCACTCCTCGATGATCGGTTTGACCTTGTCGTCGACGAACGCGCGCACCGTGTCGCGAACCAAGCGCTCCTCGTCGGTGAGGAGCGCGTCGATCTCCATGAAGTCGACACCGGGAAAACGTTTCACCGAAACCTCCCGCTTGACGATCGTGTCAGAGCCGCCGTGTCAGAGCCGCTTGATCCCGGACGGCGTGGTGCCGAAGGCGATGTGGCGAGCAGCGCGCTGGGCCAGCACTCTTCGCGTACACTCTCGACGCGGGCTTCCGAGCGCGACGAATCGGCCCGCGATGTTACCAGGAAACTACTGTGGAGCTGCTGCGGACGATCGGTCCGCTCGTTCTCGCCGTCGCCGCCGCGCTCTACATCGATCGGACGATGGCGCGTCGAGGATGGCTGCCTCCGCGCTTCGGCTCGTCCTCGCCTCTCGACGGCCTGCCGCAGCCGTTTGACCCGCGGCTGAGGCGCGCTCTCGGCACCGCGGTGGTGGCGGTCATCCTCTGGGGCGCCGCCTTCTCGCCGCTGGCCTCGCTCGGTCAAGCGCCACCCGACACCGCCGAGCTGACGATCCCACGTCTCTTCTTCCTGCACGGATTCTTGGTGGCCGCGCTCGCCGCCTGGTACGCCGTCGGCTATCTGCCGCAGTCGAGCGGTCCCGACTGGCGCGCCGCGTTCGGTCTCCAGGGCTCGGCGCGCCACGAGCTCACGGTCGGCACCGCGGTGGGGCTCGCGATCTGGCTCGGGGTCCTGCTCGTGCTGCTGTTCCTGGCCGGACTGGTCTCGCTCTTGGGCGGTCGCGAGGCACTGCCGCAGGAACCGCCGGCGATCGTGCTGTGGATCGGCGCGCTTCCGCTGTGGGCGCGCGCCTCGGTGGCGCTCTCCGCCGGCGTCGTGGAGGAGGTGTTCTTTCGCGGCTTCTTGCAGCCGCGCGTTGGGGTGCTGGCCTCGACCGCCTTGTTCGCCCTGGCGCACCTCGGCTACGGCCAGCCCTTCATGCTGGTCGGCGTCACCCTGCTCTCCCTCCTCTACGCCGAGCTGCGCCGGCGTCGCGGCAGCGTCTGGGCGCCCATTGCGGCCCACGCCATCTTCGATCTGGTGCAGCTCCTGGTGGTCGTTCCGTTGGTGGCTCGCGCGCTCGAGCACCGCGACGCCGGCGGCGTGGTGGCAGCGCTGGCGCGCGCCCTGGCCTTGCCATGAGCGCGGAAACGCCATGCTAGACTGCCGCGCCGGAGAAGCGGGTGTCTCGACCTGAGTGCCAGTTCCATCTAGCGCTGGGCAGCAGGTTCGAGAACATCGAGCTGGTGCAGGTCGTGCTCGACGAGTCGCTCCGGCGCCTCGCGTGCGACGACGACACCCGCTACTGGGTCGGGATCGCGGTGCGGGAAGCGGTGGCCAACGCCATCAAGCACGGCAATCATCTGGATCCGGGAAAGAAAGTGGAGATCGACCTGCGCGTGGAAGGTGAGGATCTGATCATCAGCGTTCTCGACGAGGGGAACGGCTTCGATCCGGGTCGGGTCGCCGATCCGCTCCAGCCGGAGAACCTGTTGAAGCCGGACGGCCGGGGCATCTTCTACATGGGAAAATTCATGGATGGTGTCGAGTACCGCTTCCGGGACGGCGGCGGCACCGAGGTGACGCTGCGCAAGCGGATCACGAGCGGAGTGGCAATCCCGGAGCGGAATCAGGAGGGAGAGCGATGAAGATCGGCGTTCGGCAGCGTCAGGGAGTGACCGTCCTCGAGCCCAAGGGCAAGATCACCATCGGATCCGGCGACATCGCGCTGCGAGACTCGGTGATCGAAGCTCTCGATTCGGGATCGCGCAAGATCCTGATCAATCTCAAGGACGTGTCGACCATCGACTCCTCCGGCATCGGCGAACTGGTCGCCGCCTACACCACGGTGACCAACCGCGGCGGCAAGCTGAAGCTGGTGGGGCTGCCTCCCAAGGTGAGCGACATCCTGCAGATCACGCAGCTCGTGACCGTGTTCGAGGTCATGGAGTCCGAAGAGGAGGCCGTCGACTCCTTCTGAGCCGCCTGCGCCGCGTCGCCTCCGTTCTCGTCGTGGGGCTCGTCCTCCTCGGCGCGGCGCCGTCCAGTCGAGAGAGCGAGCTCGGAGCTCTGCGCGGCGAGATCGCGCGGCTCGAGCGCGAGCTCGACGCCGCGCGCGCCTCGAGTCGCACCTTGGCCGAGCGCGTTCGCGCCACGGCTCTCGATCTCAGCGTCCAGGAAGGCAAAGTGCGCGAGGCTCGGCTCGCGCTCGAGCTGTCGAGTGAGCGCGTCGTCGCGGGTGAGCGCGCGGTCGAGGAGCTCGAGGTCCGTCTCGACCGCCTGCGCGACTCGCTGCGCGTCCATCTGGTGGCGCTCTACAGTCTGGGGCGCGAGCGCATGCTGCGGCTGCTGCTCGCGATGCGCCCGCAGACCGACGCGCCCGGCGCCATCCGCCAGCTCCGGTTCCTGGCGCGCCGCGACGCGATGGCCGCCGAGGAGTATCGCGGCACGGTGCTGCGGCTGGCGCAGGAGCGCGCCGCCCTCGACGTCGAGCGCGCCCGCGTCACCTCGTGGGTGGCGCAGGAGGAGGAGCGGCGCGTCCTGGTGGCGGACGCGCGCGCCGAGCACGAGGCGCTCGCCGCCGAAGCTGAGCGGCGCCGCCGCCAGCTCGAGTCACGCGCGACCTCGCTGCGCCAGCGCGAGGCGCGGCTCGATCGCCTGATCGACGTGCTGATCGGTGAGGACCAGACCGTTCTCGAGCACACCGACGTTCGCCAGTTCAAAGGCGTGCTCGACTGGCCGATCGAGGGCGAAGTGGTGACCGAGTTCGGCCCCCGCCTCGATCCTCGCTATCGGACCCAGGTCCCACACAACGGACTGGCCATCGCGGCCAAGCCGGGCGCCCGCGAAGTGCGCTCCATCTACGCCGGCAAGGTGCTGTTCGCGGCGCCGTTCCAAGGCTTCGGGCCGACCGTGGTGGTGCAGCACGCGGGCGCGGTCCTGAGCCTCTATGCGGGGCTTTCGGAGCTCAAGGTGGCGAAAGGTGACGTGGTATCTTTGGGACACGTCCTCGGTTCGCCGTCCGGCGAGCTTTACTTCGAGTTGCGAGAGGACAACCGCGCGGTCGATCCTCTCGATTGGCTGCGTTGAGCCAGCTCCGGGAGTGGTGTCTACTACTCCCTCCGCTGGCTATAATGTCGGCGCCGCAGACGGCGCACTCGGAGCTCGCTCAGCGATGAATCGAAGCCGCCTCGTCTTCCTCCTGATCTCGGGCATTCTCGTCCTCACCATCCTCTCCGGAACGCTGCTCGGTGCGCCGACGCGCGACGGCGAAGGCGAGGACTCGCTATACAAGTATCTGTCCGTCTTCACCGAGGTCCTGCGGCTGGTGCGGCAGGCCTACGTCGACGAGACCGACCTCGATCTGTTGATGAACGGCGCGCTGGACGGCACGCCCGACGCCCTCGATCCATTCTCGATGTACGTCCCCGAGGACGCGGTCACCGACTACCTGGTCGCGCGCCAGGTCGGTGAGAGCAGGAGCGGCCTGCGCGTCGCCAAGGAGCGCGGAGTCGCCTATGTGGTGGCGGTGCAGGAGAAGGGGCCCGCCGCGGTGCTCGGTCTCCAGCAGGGCGACATCGTCTCGCGTCTGGACGGCGAGTCGACGCGCGAGCTGCCGCTGTGGCGGATCGAGAAGGCGCTCACCGCCGCGCCCGGGACCAAGGTCAAGCTCGAGGTGCTGCGCGCCGGTGAGACCGAGAACTTCACGCTCGAGCTCGCCGAGTTCCAGCCGCCGGTCGCCTACGTCGAGACCTACCAGAGCGTCCCTCGCCTGCGCGTCGCGTCCTTCACCAAGGAGGCGCCAGCGGTGGTCGGCAAGCTGATGGGATCGGTCCAGGGCAACGAGCTGCTGATCGACCTGCGCGGCGTCGCCTTCGGCGACGCCGAACGCGCGTACGAAGTGGCGAAGCTGTTCGCCGCAGGCGACCTCGGCTTCCTGATGAAGCGCGACCAGAAGCTCGAGACCTACACCGGCGCCGACAATCAGGGCTGGCGCGGCAAGACCGTCGTCCTGGTCGATCGCGGGACGCAGGGCGCGGCCGAGGTGTTCGCCCAGATCCTGCGCCAGAGGAGCGGTGCCAAGCTGGTCGGCCAGCCCACCTTCGGTTTCGCCGGCCGCTCGAAGGTGATCGAGCTCGACGCCGGCGGCTCCATCGTTCTCACCGACGCGTTCTTCACCGGTCCAGACGGCGAGCCGGTCAACGAGGGGATCGAGCCCGACGTCCTGGTCGGGGATCGCGCGCGCAGCTTCAAGGAGCTCGGTGAGTCGCTCGAGGACCTCATCCTCGAGCGCGCCCTCGACGTGCTCCGCGATCAGGCCGGCGCCGCCGAAAAGAAAGCAGCGTAAGGACCGATCCGGATCATGGTCCGCTCGCGTCGCGCCCGTTCCCGACGGGCGGCGCTCGAGGCCGCGCGCCGTTCGGTGGGCGGCTGGCGCTCCGAGGGCCGTGGCGACGGTGGTCGTCCTATCGCGTTGGCGCTGGTTGCGATTGCGCTGGTCGGCATCGGGTTCATGCTCGGGCGCTGGACGGCGAACCGCGGCGCCAGCCCAGGCGAACTGCAGGCAGCCGAGCAGGCGCTCCGCGAGTCTTCCGTCCTCGCTGACGCGGCAGCGCCGTCGGTGCCGGCCGGCGCCGGCGACGACCCCGCGCCGGTATCGGCAGCTCTCGCCGCGGACGTCCTGGCGTCAGCCGACCTTCCCCTGGAGCCCGGACCGCCGCCGGAGCTGGCGGCGGCGAACGAAGGCGCGGCGCCGATCGCCATCGTCATCGACGACCTCGGGCGCAGCGTCGAGGTGATCGACGAGCTGCGCGCCTTCGGCGTACCGCTGACCTACGCGATACTTCCGTTCGAGACCCGCACCGCGGCGGTCGCCGCGCGTCTCGCTGAGCTGGGCGAGGAAGTTCTCTGTCATCTGCCGATGGAGGCGCAGCACGGCGAGGATCCAGGTCCGGGCGCGCTGGTCGAAACGATGAGCAAGGGCGAGATCCACGACGCAACGAAGCTCGCCGTCGACGCCGTGCCGGGCGCGGTGGGGGTGAACAATCACATGGGGTCGGCCTTCTCCGAGGACCCCGATGCGATGGGCGCAGTGCTCGACGTGGTGCGCAAGCGCGGGCTGTTCTTCTTGGACTCCCGCACCAGCGCCGCCAGCGTCGGATACAGCCTGGCGCGAGAGGCGGGCGTGCCGGCGGCCGAACGCAAGGTATTCCTCGACGGCGATCGAGCTCCGGCGGCCATCCGCCACGAGCTGCATCGCCTGTTTGCGCTCGCCAATCGCGGTGAGCCCGCGATCGCTATCGGCCATCCTTATCCCGAGACGCTGGCGGTGCTCGCCGAGGAGATTCCACGAGCGCTGGAGGCCGGCTATCGGTTCGCGCGCGTGGGCGAGCTGATGAACGACGAGAGTCCCGTGACGCAGTCGGACTGACGCGATCTCGCGCCAGCGCGTCGCAAGAGTCCCTACTCCGACCGCAGGACCTCGGCCGGCCGCCGTCGCAGCGCCCCCACGCTCGCGGTCACTCCGGCCAGCACCGACAACACGACCGCGACCGCGATCGCGACGGCGAACGAAACCAGGTCGTTCTTCCACTCGAGCTCCATCGCCCGCGTGATCGCGATCCAGGCCACCAGGCCGCCGCCCAGCGCGCCGATGACACCGGCGGTGAGACCGAGCAGCGCGTACTCGGTGGCGAACAGCGCGGCGACTCCGGCGCGGCGCATGCCGAGCGTCTTCAACAACGCGACCTCGCGGCCGCGCCGGCTCGACTCGACCCCGACGGTGGCCGCCAGGATCACCAGCCCCGCCACCAGCGTGAAGGCGCCGAGGAACGAGATGCCCCAGCTCAGTCGGCGCAGCAGCTTGACGATCCGATCGAGCACGTCGCGCACCATGACCACGGTGACGTTGGGGAAGGCCGCCACCACCTGGTCCTGGATGCGCTGCTCGTCGCCGCGCGGGAGCTTGGCGGTCGCGATGCGCACCTGCGGCGCGCCCTCGAGCGCGCCGGGCTCGACCACGATGAAGAAGTTGAGGCCGAAGCTCTCCCAATCGACCGCGCGCAGGCTGGTGACGACGAACGTCATCGGCACCCCCTGGACGTCGAAGTCGACGATCGATCCCAGGTGCACCCCGAGATCGTTCGCGAACTCCTGATCGACGCTGAGCTCGTTGCGCGCTGGATCGATCCACAGCTCGCCGGCCACGATGCGATTGCCTTCCGGCAGCTTCTCCATGTAGGTGAGCCGCTGCTCGCGCGTGAGCGCCCACCGGCGGCCGCCGCCGCCGCCCACTTGGTCGACCAGCTCGGCGACCGGCTTACCGTCGACCTCTCGCACCCGCGCCACCACCACCGGCACCGACTCGAGGTCGGAGGCATGGCGCTCGGCGAGCAGCTTCTGCATCGGTTCCCACTGATCGGGTTGGATGTCCGCGAAGAACGCCGAGGGCGCGTCGTCCGGGATCTCGGCCTCCATCCGCGCGCGCAGCTGCGACTGCACCTGCTGCGTCGAGAACACCACCAGGAGCCCGAGGCCGATCGCGACGATGGCGGAGAGCGCCGCGGCACCTGGTCGTCCGAGCGAGGCCAGGCCGTGGCGGAGCCAGACCCATCCGCCGTCGCGCGGAACTCGTCGCACGCCGCGCGTCAGCAACCAGGCGGCGCCGGCGAGCGCGACCACGGTCGCGGCCAGGCCGGCGCTGAACTGCGCGGCGAGCAGCGGATCGCCGGCTTGGGCGCTCGCGAGCGCGGCGGTGCCGGCGATCAGCAGGATCGCGCACGCGATCGTCACCGCTCGCGAGCCCGGCAGGGGTTCCGCGTTCTGCCGCAGCACGCGCGCGGGGGCCACGCGCAGCACCTGCGTCAGCGGCGGCACCGCGAACACCAACGTGGTGCCGAGTCCGAGCGCCATGCCGCGCGCGAGAGCCATCGGCTGCCACGCATCCAGCATCTCCGCCGGCACGATGCCGCGCAGGAAGAGCGGCAGCACGGACGCGATGCCGAAGCCGAGCGCGCAGCCGGCGACGCTTCCGGCCAGGCCGAGCATCGCCGCCTGACCGAGATAGAGCACGAAGACCTCGCGTGGACGAACCCCCAGACACTTGAGGATCGCGATCGAGTCGCTGCGACCCGCGATCCAGACGCGGATCGCCTGACCGACGCCGACGCCGCCGACCAGGAGCGACAGCAGAGCGATGAGCCCGAGATAGTGCTGCAGGCGATCGAGTCCGCGCCGCAGCGCCGGCTGCGCTTGATCGTAGGTCTCGACGCGCCAGCCGTCGGAGCGCGGCGCGATCGCCTTGAGCTGGTCGGCTCGCGCATGCAGCTGGTCGAGAGTGGTCGCCGCCGGAAGCTCGATCAAGACCCGGTGCTCGACGCGGCTGCCGAGATCGACCAGCGGCGTGCGATCGAGCCCCGCCGCCGAGAGGAACACGCGCGGGCCCAGCGTGAAGGCGCCGCCGATGCGGTCGGGCTCGAGTAGGACACGGCCACGAATGGTGAACGGCTCGCCGCCGATGAGGAGCGTGTCGCCGAGGCCCAGCCCGAGCCGCGCCAGCAGATCGGGCGCCACCGCCACTCCGTCGTCGCCGAGGAGTGGAGAGAGCGGCCCGCGAGGATCGAGATCGAGATTGCCGTAGAAGGGATAGGGGCCGTCCACCACCTTGAGCTCGACCAGAAGGGTGCGTGGAGCCATGCCGTCGCGGGGAGCGCCCACGATGGTCACCATCTCGCGCAGCGATGCGCGGCGGCTGCCGGTCCAGCCGTCGATGGCGGACAGGATGTCCGCGGTGGGGGGCCGGCTGCCGGCGATCGCGAGATCGGCGGCGAGCAGGTTGCGCGCCTCGAGGCGGATGCCTCGATCGAGGCTGCGCGAGATGGTCGCCACGATCACCACCGCCGCGACTCCCACTGCCAGGCAGAGGACGAACGCGAGCAAGCGCCGCGCGACGCCGCGGAGCTCGCGCGCGAGCTGTCGGGCGAGGAAGCGGCTGGCCCATCCCCGGTTGGGGTGGGGGGGACTGCCGATCACGCGCGACCGCGCTCGGCGTGCGCGAGACGATCGGCGGCTTCGTCGCGCTCGTCGAGCAGCGGTTGGGGCTGGCCCATCTCGTCTCGCTCGTCGCGCACCAGGCGGCCGTCGAGGAGATGGACGCGCCGCTCGGCCAGGCGCGCCGTCGCCGGATCGTGCGTGACCAGCACCAGGCTGGTGCCGGACCGCCGCTGCAGGCGCGCCAGCATCTCCAGCACGGTCGAGCCGGTGCGCGAGTCGAGGTTGCCGGTGGGCTCGTCGGCCAGGAGCAGGGCGGGCCGCGCCGCGAACGCGCGCGCCACCGCGATGCGCTGCTGCTCGCCGCCCGAGAGCTGCGACGGATAGTGGTGACCGCGATCTCTCAACGCGACTTGATCGAGCAGCTCGTCGGCGGCGGCGCCGGCCGACGAATCGCCGCGCAGCTCGAGCGGCAGCAGCACGTTCTCGCGCGCGGTCAGGTGCTGGAGGAGCTGGAAGGACTGGAAAACGAAACCGACGCTGCCGCGACGCCACAACGCCAGCGCGTCCTCGGAGAGGTTCTGGATCGCGCGGCCGTCGTAGAGAATCTCGCCGCTCGTCGGGCGATCGAGGCCGGCCATCAGCGCGAGCAGCGTCGACTTGCCGCTGCCTGACGGCCCCAGCACCGCGACCGACTCACCGGGCGCGATCGCGAGCGACACGTCGTCGAGCACGGTCAGCGGGCGCCCCCCGGACGGGAGCACGCGCGTCAGTCGGCGAACCTCGAGACGCGGAATCGAAGTGGAGGACGATGACACGGGCGAGACCAGCGCACCGGATCGAGCAAGACGCGCGCTGCGGCTCTCGACCCTCTCTCGCACGGCAGCTTAGCATCCGCGCCCCGGTGCTCGGCCGCTACAATGACGAGGTGCGACCCAGGTTCCTGCTGCTGTTGCTGCTGGCCAGCCTCGTCTCCGCCGTGCTGGCGCAGACCGGCGATGACGTGCCCTCGCCGGCCGGCGCTTCCGCCGCGGCCGGCGCGCGCGACCCGTTGGTCGTTTTTCTCGGCGACAGCTTGACCGCCGGACTGGGAGTGAACGAGGACCAGGCGTACCCGGCACTGGTCGCGCAGCGGCTTGCCGCCGCCGGTCATCCGGTGCGGCTGCTCAACGCCGGCGTGAGCGGCGATACCAGCGCCGGTGGGCTGCGCCGCCTCGAGTGGCTGCTGGCGCAGCATCCCGCGGTGGTGGTGGTGGCGCTCGGATCCAATGACGGCTTGCGCGGGCTGCCGCTGGAGGAGACCGAGAGCAACCTGCGTCGCATCGTCACGCGGGCTGGCGAGGCCGGCGGCCGCGTGCTGTTGCTCGGGATGATGGTGCCGCCCAACTACGGACCCGACTACGCGCCGAAGTTCGCCGCGATCTTCCCCCGCCTCGCGAAGGAGCTCGCGGTGCCATTGGTGCCGTTTCTGCTCGAGGGGGTGGGCGGACGGCCGGATCTCAACCAGGGCGACGGCATCCATCCCACGCCCGAGGGACACCGGCTGATGGCGCAGACCGTCTTTCCGAAGCTCGAAGCGATCGTCTCGAAGCTCGATTCAGTCCGAAGGTAGTCGCTGGCCCGTCTCCGGTTGGAGAGTGGGGGGCTCGACGCGATCCGCATCGGCCTCGGTCTCGTTCGCTTTCGCCTCATCCCATAGCGCGTCCATCTCGGCGAGCGTCGCCTGATCGACCCGCCTTCCCTGCGCGCGCAGCCGGTCCTCGATGTGACGGAACCGGCGTCGGAACTTGAGATTGGTGCGCGCGGCGGCGGCTTCGGGGTCGACACCGAGGTGGCGCGCCAGGTTGGCGACGGCGAACAGAAGGTCGCCGATCTCTTCTCGCGCCTTGGAGCGGTCGCTCGCGAGGGCGGCCTCGAGCTCGCCGATCTCTTCCTTCACCTTGTCGAACACCTCGGCCGGCGATCCCCAGTCGAAGCCGACGCCGGCCGCCTTCTGCGTCATCCGGTAGGAGACCAACAGGCTGGGCATCGAGGCGGCGAGACCATCGAGCAGCGATCCGCGATCGCTCTTGCTTCCGAGCTTGCGACGCTCCCATGCCGCTGCAACCGCGTCGGCGTCGAGCGGTTGCGGCGCACGAGCGCCGGGCTCAGCCTCGGCGCCCGAGCCCGTCGTCTCCCCGAATACGTGAGGGTGGCGCTCGATCATCTTGTCGACCACGACCTCGATCGAGCGTTCGAGCCCCGGCCTGCCCTGCTCCTCGCTCAATCGACCGAGGAACGCGAGCTGGAACATGAGATCGCCGAGCTCTTCGGAGAGGCCGCGCCAGTCCCGCCGGTCAATGGCGTCCGCGACCTCGTGCGCTTCTTCGAGCAGGTAGGCGCGGATCTCGTCGAATCCCTGCTCGCGATCCCAGGGGCAACCGCCCGGTCCCCGCAGCCGGGCGACCAGAGCGTCGAGCGACTGGAGATTGTTGGTTTTCTCTTCACCCATCGGCGGTTGACGACAGGGACTATGCTTCGCAATAGATCTATGGCTTTGCTACCATACCGCGAGCTCCTGTCAGAACCATCTCGACGTAGGGTCACATTGCCATCTCAGCGCAGAGGACAGCCAGCGGCATGCTGGGTGTTGCTGGCCTTGTGGCCGGTGCTCGCGGCGACCGCGCTGGAGGCGACCGCGCAGGAGGCGGCCGTGCCCGCCAGCGCGCCGGCGGTGGCCGACGCGGCGGTGCCGCTCACCTCGGCGGTCAAGAGCACCTTGGCCGCGATCCAGGACAACTGGCTGCAGTGGGACAGTGCGTTTCAACGCGGTGAGGAAGGATCGGCCGGGATCTCGATCGACGACCTGCTGCAGACGGCGGGCGAGCTGGGCATGTCCCGTCTGCCGGAAGTCTGCTCCGCGGTGCTGGCCCGCGCCACCATCTCCGCCGCCGACGGCGGAACGCCGCGCGCGCGTTGGGCGCTCGACATGGCCGAGCGGCTCGATCCGGGGCGCCCCGAGGTGGAGTTCGCGCGAGCCGCGGTCGCTCGCCACGAAGGTCGATATGCCGCCATGCTCTGGAGCGAGCTCGTCGGGTACACGCGACTGGGCTCGGTGCCGCTGTTCTGGCGGCTGACCGTCGAGAATCTGCTGATCTGGGCGATTGCCGCCGTGGTGGTTTCTGGCGCGCTCTTCGTCGCGCTCCAACTCGCGGTTCACGGCGCCTCTCTCATCGACGACATCGCCGAGATCGTGAGCCGGAAACGGACGATCACGACCGCGTATCTGGCAGCGCTCGTGGTCTTCATCCTGCCAGTGCTGGTGCCGGCGGCGTGGGTGGTGCTGCCGCTCTACTGGGCGATCCTGTTGTTGCCCTACGCTCGGCCCTCCGAGCGCGCGGTGATCGCGACCGTCGTGGCGGTCCTGATCGCGACGCCGTTCCTGTTGAAGGCGCAGACGCGTCGCGTCGCCGTCGAGCTGTCGCCGCCGATGGACGCCGCGCGCAGTCTCGGGGAACGGCGTCTCTACGGTGGCTTGATCAAGGACGTCGAGGCGGTTCGCTCACAGCTGCCCGACTCGCCGGCCGCGGTGCACGTGCTCGCCGACCTGCAGCAGGATCTGGGTCAGATCGAGCACGCGCGCCTGCTCTATCAGCGCGTGATCGATATGGAGCCGCTCAACGTGGCGGCACACAACAACGTCGGCGTCTACTACCTGCGGCGCCGTGAGACCAGCCAGGCGATCGACCACCTCGAGAAGGCGGCGTCGATCGATGAGAACCGGCTCGAGCCGCACCGCAACCTGTGGTCGCTCTACCGGGACTACCTGGCGTTCGAGGAGGCCGAGCAGGTCCTGGCGCGAGTACGGGCGCTCGCTCCCAACGGCGTTGCCAACTGGTTCACCGAGGAAGGGCCCGCCGCCATCGTGGTGATGCGCGACGGCTACGAGCGCGCCCCCGAGATCCGCAAGCTGCTGCGAGCGTCGTGGAAGCCGGGCTCGCTCGAGCCGGCGGCGTCGTTCTCGATCGGTCGCACCGTCGCAGTCGCGGCCTTCCTAGCGATCGCCGTCGTCATCGCCGTGCTGTTGCCCCGCTTCCGTGGAACCGGCCGGCGCACGCGGCGATCGGGGCCGGGCTGGCGCGCTCTAGCCTGGGTGCCGGGACTCGGCTCGATGGAAGAGGGCCGCGGCTGGCGAGCCTTCCTTGCCGTCCTGGTGCCGGTTTCGGTCCTCCTGCTGCCGCGCCTGACCACCCTCGGCTACCGCATCCCGTGGGGATTCAACCCGGGAACCGCGACGATCTGGGTGGTGGGCGCGCTCTTCCTGCTCTTCTATTTGGTGCGGCGGTGGCTGCGGGCGCGATCGGAGGGGGCCGGTGTGGTCTAGCGGAACACTCGCGGACAACGGCATCGATCGCGTGCTGTTGCTGCTGGCCGCGCGCAACGCGCGCGGCACGCTGAGCGTCCAGGCGGACGACGTGCTAGCCGTGCGCTTCCGCAACGGCGAGATCGTCGGCGCCGACGCGTTGAAGGAGTCGCTGACGCACGGTCTGGGCCGGATCCTGGTCGCTGCCGGACACCTCAACCGCGATCAGATCGCGACCCTCGAGTCGAGCGAGCTGGAAGGCAGCGTGGTCGATCACCTGCTCGCGACCGGCTTGGTGCCGGCCGAGACACTCGCGGGCTGCGTGCGGCAGCACACCTATCTGCTGCTGCTGCGCCTGCTGGGATGGAAGTCGGGCGACTATCAGTTCTACGAGGGCGAGGTGGCGAGCCACCTCGAGATGCGCCCGCTCTCGGTAGAAGAAATGCTGGTTCGCGCCTCCGAGGAAGATCCTCGGCTGGTCGGCGGCACCGTCCCGCCCCTGACCAACGAGGTGCTGCGCCCGCAACTGGGGCGGCGCGCGTTCCATGTCCTCAACTGGCAGGCGCCCGACCAGGAAATCGCCACCGACGACGTGTGGCTGACACCGTTCGAGGACGCGTTGCTGCGCTCGCTCGACGGCCTCACGCCGGCGAAGGGGTTCAAGGAGGCCCTCGGTGTCGACGAGTTCCGTCTGCGTTTTGCGCTCCACCGGCTTCGCCAGATGGACCTGGTGGAGTCGGTGAAAGCGCCGGTCGCGACCGGCGCGATCGAGGCGCCGCCGGTGGCGACCGCACCGGCCGCTGTACCTAGCGCGGCCAAGCCGCCAATGCTCGCGCCGCCTCCCCGCGTCCAGATCGACGCGGCCGAGGCCGCGGCCACCAAGGCGTCCTGGACCGAGCTCGGCGGGCAACTCGGCGATCTGAGCCGAGCTTTCAGCTACATCCTGTCGGTCGGTCTTGCCGTGGTCGTGCTGGTTCTGGTCCTCGGGGGCGGGAGCGCTCCCCGTCTGCACCATCCCTTCCCTTGGCAGGAGGCGAGCCGCCAGCGTCTGGAGAACCTGAGGCTTCAGGCCCAGGAGCACGATCTGATCGGCAAGCTCAAGACCTACCGCATCCTCTACGGCACCTTCCCGCTCGACCTGCGGCCGCTGGTCGATATCGGCCTGGTGGATCCCCGCGAGATCGAGGACAGCCACGGTCGCGCCGTCGTGTTCGAGGCGGTGGACCACGGTTTCGTCCTCGGGCTCGAAGACGAGGGAGGCGACAACCGGGTGAGGCCGCGGACCCAGTTCTCGGTCGCCGGCGACTTCCTGCTCGATCCCGATTTCATCCGGACCGAAGGCCGTCCGGGCGGCACCCCGGTTCTGGTCCTCGACTGACCCGCCTACCCCGGTCCCAGAGCGCTCCGAGCCTTCCGGCACGGCTCCGGATCGCTTCAATCTTGCCGTCGGGAATAAAGTTGAGTAAATTACTGTCATATTGATCGACCTTCGAATTGACAGGACATCACTGATATCTCGAAGGTGACTGAACACCCTCAGGTTGGCAGAATCAGCAAGAGACGCTCAGACACGCAGAGGAGCAGCCCGTGAGCAAGATCATCGGAATCGATCTCGGCACCACCAACAGCGTGGTCGCGGTGATGGAAGGTGGCGAAGCCAAAGTCGTTCCCAACACCGAAGGCAGCCGAACCACGCCTTCCGTGGTGGCCTTCACCAAGACCAACGAGCGCCTGGTCGGCCAGGTCGCCAAGCGCCAGGCGATCACCAATCCCAAGAACACCATCTTCTCGATCAAGCGCTTCATGGGCCGCCGGTACGAGGAGGTCGGTGAAGAGACGAAGATGGTCCCGTACGAGATCGCGCGAGCCGACAACGGCGACGTGCGCGTGATCGCCAACGGGAAGCAGTACTCGCCGCCCGAGATCTCGGCCATGATCCTGCAAAAGCTCAAGCAGGCGGCAGAGGACTACCTCGGTGCCAAGGTGGAGAAGGCGGTCATCACCGTGCCCGCCTACTTCAACGACGCTCAGCGCCAGGCCACCAAGGACGCCGGACGAATTGCCGGCCTTCAGGTCGAGCGCCTGGTCAACGAGCCCACCGCCGCGGCGCTGGCCTACGGCCTCGACAAGAAGAACGACGAGACCATTGCCGTCTACGACTTCGGCGGCGGCACCTTCGACATCTCGATCCTCGAGGTGGGCGAGGGAGTGGTCGAGGTAAAGGCCACCAACGGCGATACCCACCTCGGCGGCGACAACCTCGACCAGCGCATCATCGACTGGATGCTGGCGGAGTTCAAGAAGGACCAGGGCATCGATCTCGGACGCGACCCGATGGCGTTGCAGCGCCTCAAGGAAGCGGCGGAGAAGGCCAAGATCGAGCTCTCGACCACGCAGGAGACCGAGATCAACCTGCCGTTCGTCACCGCCGACGCGTCGGGTCCCAAGCACATGAACCTCAAGCTCGAGCGCTCGAAGCTCGAGCAGTTGGTCGAGGACCTGGTGAAGCGCTCGATCGGCCCCTGCCGCCAAGCGCTCAAGGACGCCGGTGTCGAGTCCAAGGAGATCGACGAGGTGGTGCTGGTCGGCGGCCAGACCCGCATGCCGTACATCCAGAAGCTGGTCGAGGACTTCTTCGGCAAGGCTCCGCACAAGGGAGTCAATCCCGACGAGGTGGTCGCGATCGGCGCCGCGATCCAGGGCGGCGTGCTCGCGGGCGACGTCAAGGACGTGCTGCTGCTCGACGTG
>DATAFT010000133.1:0-2976 GCA_036257295.1 Thermoanaerobaculia bacterium | reverse complement strand
TGCGATTCACGTCTTGACCTCCGGCTCCTCCTGCTCGAGCCCGGCGATCGCCGACTTCGCCATCTTGAGCCGCACGTTGTCGGCGACCTTGAGGAAGATGACGCCGCCTTCGGTCGAGACCACCTCGCCGTAGATGCCGCCGGTGGTGACCACCCGGTCGCCGCGCTTGAGCGACTCGATGGTCTCCTGCAGCTTCTTCTGGCGCTTGCGCGCCGGCGCGATGACCAGGAAGTAGAAGATGACGAAGATGAGGATCAGCGGAACGAAGCTGACCAGCTGAGCACCGGGGCTGGCCTGCAACAAGACGAGCAACGACGGCATGGCGATCATCGATCGGACCTTCGCTGGGTCAGGACGGGTGAGCGTTCCGAGGGCTGTGTAACGGAGCCGTTGACAGAACCGCTGCAGGCCGTCGCAGCGCGCAACGATCCGGACGCGACAGCTTGTCGAAGATCGCCCATGAAGTCAAGGAAGAAGCGGACGTTATGGAGCGTCGCCAGCACCTGTCCGGTGATCTCGCCGGAGCGGATCAGGTGGTGGACCAGCGCGCGGGAAACCCGCAGGCAGGCCGGGCAGGCGCAGTCGGGGTCGAGCGGCCGGTCGTCGTCGCGGAAGACGGCGTTGCGGATCCGCAACAAGCCGGCGCGGGTGTAGAGCAGGCCGTGGCGCGCGTTGCGCGCCGGCAGCACGCAGTCGAAGAGGTCGACGCCGCAGCGGACCCCGTGGAGGATGTCCTCCGGCGTTCCCAGCCCCATCAGGTAGCGCGGCTTGTGGTCCGGCAGCGCCGCCGCGAAGCGCCCGACGACGTCGCGGCTGGCGGCCGCTCCCTCGCCGACGGCGACGCCGCCGATCGCGTAGCCGTCGAAGTCGAGCGGCTCGAGCTCCTCGATCGCGCGCTGGCGCAGGCGCGGATAGGTGCTGCCCTGGACGATCCCGAACAGGGCGGTCGGGCCGCCACGGTGGCGCTCGCGCGAACGCCGCGCCCAGGTCAAGGTGCGATCGAGCGCGGACTCCGCAGCCGCTTCGGTCACCGGCCATGGCGGGCACTCGTCGAGCACCATGGCGAGGTCGACCCCGATCCTCTCCTGCATCTCGACCACCGACTCGGGCGTGAGCCGCACGGTGCTGCCGTCGAGATGGCTCTTGAACTCGACGCCGTCGTCGTCGACCGAGCGGCGATCGGAGAGCGAGAACACCTGGAACCCGCCGCTGTCGGTCGCCAGCGTTCGCGACCACCCGCAGAAACGGTGGAGCCCGCCGACGCGCTCGATGGTCTCGATGCCGGGCCGCAGCGCGAGGTGATAGAGGTTGGCGAGCATCACCGTGGCACCCGCCTCTTCGAGCTGCTGCGGGCCGAGACCCTTGACCGCGCCCAGCGTGCCCACCGGCATGAAGCACGGCGTCTCCACCACGCCGTGCGCGGTGGTGAGTCGCCCGCGTCGAGCCGAGCCGTCGCGCGCGAGGAGCTCGAAAATTGCCGCCCCCGCCCCAACCGGGGATGGGCCAGCGGCGCTCACTGTCCCGGCGTCGCGATCACCCGGACGTCGACGTCGGAAGGCAGCTCGAGGTGGAAGTGGGTCGCCGGGATCGGCTGGTTCACCTTGAAGTCGCTGAACTGGTAGTGCGTCGAGTCGCCGTTGGGCTCGGTGTAGGAGAGCTCGACCGGCACGAACAGCTTGCCGTCGATGGCGACGCTCATGTCGCGCAGGCGCTTCTCCACCCGCTTGTACCTAGGCACCAGATCGATCTGGTAGGGCTCGTTCCCCTTGGGAAAGTCGACGCGCAGGGAGAAATAGTCCATCAGCGTCTCGAGCGAGCCGCTGGCGCCCAGGTATTTGAAGACGGCGTCGGAGTAGCGCCCGACCTGCACCTTCTCGGCGCGGTGGAGGTCCTGGTACCAGGTGACCAGCTCGGAGCCGTTGATCACGATCACCTTGGGGGTGGGGGCGTCGTACTGCCAGCGCACCTTGTCGGGCGCCTCGTAGTAGAAGGTCCCTTTCGACTTCTCGGCCTCGACCAGCATCTCGGTCGAGGTTTCCTGCTCGAAGGTCGCGACCAGCGTGGCGAAGCTCTTCTGCTCGATCTTCATGCGCTCGACCAGCGCGCCCAGCCGCTCGACGGAAGACAGCGACGCATCGCTGGGGTCGGGGGCCTGGCCCGCGACGCACCACCCGCCAGCGAGCGCTGCGGCGAGTAGGACGACGGCGTTGGCGAGGGATCGACGGCGCATGACTCGAACGAGCCATCGTATCAGCGGCAGGACGGCTCCATCCCCGCGAAACCGGCGACGGTATGTCATATTGACAGTCCCTGGATCGGGTGCTACCTTGCCCGACCCTTTGGGGAGGGTGCACATGCCCGAGCTGGGAACCAAGTACGAATGCGCCGAATGCGGCACCAAGTTCTATGACTTGGGCAACACTGCCGCCGTTTGTCCGAAGTGCGGAACAGCGCCCAAACGGGACGGCAGCGAGATCGAGCGCAAGGTGCCGCTCGCCCGTCTTCCCGACGTCGAAGACGAGGAAGTCGCCGTCGTTCCGGACGAGGAAGTCGTCGAGGAAGTCGCTGAAGAGATCGAAGAAGAGGTAGTGGACGCCGCCGACGACGAGTAGCCGCCCCGATCACGGCGTCAACGTCGCGATCGGATTGGGCGGCAACGTCGGCGATCCGTTGGTCTGGTTCCGCACCGCGGCGACCGCGTTCGCCGCGATGCTCGATGAGCTCCTAGCCGCTCCGCTCTACCGCACCGAAGCGATCTCGAGCCTGTCGCAACCGCCTTACTTGAACACCGTTCTGGTCGGAGTCACCCGCCATCCCGCGGCCGACCTACTGGCTGTCGGCAAGGCGCTCGAGCACGCCGCCGGTCGCCGGCTCGGTCTGCGTCACGGACCGCGGCCACTCGACGTCGATCTCCTTCTCTACGACGACGTGGTGACGGCCGGCTCGGAGCTCCGACTCCCCCACCCGAGGCTGCGC
>DATAFT010000117.1:0-4155 GCA_036257295.1 Thermoanaerobaculia bacterium | reverse complement strand
GGCAGCGGTGCCTCCGACGCCGGTCGCGCCGCCGGTGGTTGCCGCCGGCGCCGCTCCCGCCGCCGCCGCCAAGTCCGGCAAGAGCGGTCGCCTGGTCTTGATCGGCGTCATGGCGGTGATGCTGGTGATCGCCGTCTCGGCCGCGGGTCTCTACTTCGCCGTGCCGATGCTCAAGGACGCTCCCTTCCTGCGCGATGCGCCGTTCTTGAAGGACGCTTCGTTCTTGAAGGGCGGCGGCGACAAGGCCACCGCCGGCAGTGAGCCGGTCACGACGGAGAATGCCGCCGCGACTGAACCGCAGTCGCGCGTCGCCGCCGCGAACGAAAGTGATGAGGGTACGTTCGAGATCGAGTCGGATGCGACCGACGAACCGCGGTCGGAGGAGTCACAGCTCGACGGCGGCGCCGGAAAGACCGAAGCCGCCACCAGCGATAGCACGGCGCTGACTCGCAGCCTCGCTGCTCCTGCCGCACCTCGAAACCGCAGCGAGAGCGCCGGATCGAACGCGATCGCGGAGCGAGCCCCAGCACCCGCGGCTGCGCCGCCGCACCGCGCGCCCATCCGCGAGAACCCGCGCATCGCGGTGGTCGCGGTGGGCGAGCCGATGTTCGCGGGCGCCGCCGAACAAGCTCTCGAGACGCAGCTCGGCCGTCACGGTCTCGACCTGTACGACGAGCGCGGCATTCTCGAGCTGCGCGACGGCGGTGGCGCGGCGCGGATCGCACCGTCGTCTCTGCTCGGCATGGTCGCGGGTCGCGGCGTCGACGTGTTGGTCCTGATCGACGTCGAGCCGTTGGGTGAGCGCGAGCTGCAGGCTCTGGGCCGCTTCTCCTACGCCACCACGTCGCGCGTTCGCGTCGACGCCTATCTCGCCGCCGACGGCGACGCCATCGGTCGCGGCTGGAGCAATCAGGTCGAGTACGCGCAACCCAATGCGGCGAGCAAGGCGGATGGCGCCATGGGCGGCTTCAGCACCTCGATCGCCGAGGCGATCGACGCGGCCTGGCAGGATCATCGCGCCGGGGCGCGTTGAGCGCCGATGCCGATCCCGAGCGACCTCGACCATCTGGTGTACGCGGTTCCCCATCTCGCCGCCGGTGTGGCGGCGATGACGGCGTTGCTGGGTGTCGCGCCATCTCCCGGAGGACCCCACCCCGGTCTCGGCACGCGCAACTTCCTGGTGTCGCTCGGTGAGTCGTGCTACCTCGAGATCATCGGTCCCGATCCCGAGCAGCCACAGCCCTCGCGTCCGAGGCCGTTCGGTCTCGATCAGCTCTCAGGTGGAAAGCTGGTGAGCTGGGCGGTCCACGACGCCGACCTCGAGCGGCGTGTGGCCGCGGCTCGAGCGAAGGGCTACGACCCCGGCCCGGTCCTGCCGCTCAGTCGCCAGTCTCCGGCGGGCCTCATCGAGTGGCGATTGACGATGCGGAGCGAGCCGGGCGGCGATGGGCTGGTGCCGTTCGTCATCGACTGGGGAAGGACGCCGAGCCCGGCGCTGAGCTCGACTGCGGGTTGCACGCTGCGCGGGCTGCGCGCCGAGCACCCCGATCCCGACACCATCGAAGCGATGCTGGGAGCGCTCGGCGTCGCGCTCGACGTTACTCGCGGCGCCGCGCCGGCGTTGGTGGCGCGGATCGCGACGCCGCGAGGTGAGGTCGATCTGCGTTGAGAGGAGGCCGGCGCCGCGCCGTCCTCGGCGCCGAAAGCAAGCGAGCGGAGCGAATGATAGTCATCATTCGCGGAGCTCCGCGCGCCGCCCGACGATCAACGATCGTGCGGGAGCTGCCCGCGAATCTCGCCGCCCTGGAACAACGAGCTGTGCACGTTGGCGTAGGTCACGCCGTTGCGAAGCGCGGCGGCGAAGCGCTGGAAGTCACCGGCCGGAAGACCTTGCGCGGCGACTGCGAGCACATCGTCGGCGTCGGAGATGCCGGAGATCGTCGCCGGGGACGCCGGGCAGGCCTGGGTCCCGGCCGGGCCATTGTTGAGATTGCTGCAGAGGAACACCGCGATGCCGCCATTGACGCCGGACTGCCCGACGTGAATATGCGCCTGCAGCACGTCCCCCTGGAGACCCGAGTACGAGAGCTCCCAAAAGAGCTTGCCGCGCTGCAGCCTGAAGCTGAAGCGTCCCTGACCGCTGCTGAGAATGACCGGCACCTCCTGGGCGCCGAGCAACCGCGCGCCGCCGTTCTGCGGCGCGGTCGCGGGGTCCGCCGAGAATGCAGCCGGCGCCGCCAGCAGCACCACGGCGAGCGAGACAACGAGCGCTACCCATCTCCGTCCGTCCATGATCGACGCTCCTTTTTCGGTCCTCGTAGGACCGGTCTCGAGAAGTGGAAAACTCAGTCTATGGGATTTTGGCATAGCCGTCGAGGGCGTTTGCGGTCGGCGATAGGCGCTGCAAGTGGAGGCTTGCGGTGACGGACTTCGATCTGGTGAGCGTCAGGGACGACCTCACGTTCCGGGTGCGCGGCGGTTACCCCGGCGTGCTGGGCCGCGGGACCAGAGGGCAGTTCACGATCAACGACAGCTCCATCTCGCGCCTTCACGTCAAGTTGAGCGCGGGAGAGGAGGGGCTGGCGATGGAGGACCTCGAGTCCACCAACGGCACCTTCCTCAACGACGCGCGAGTGACCAAAGCGACGGCGAGCGACGGCGACGTCGTCAAGTTCGGCAGTGTGGCGTTTCTAGTGCGACGGGTGGCCGACGTCGTGCCCGACCGCGAGGTCGAAGAGAAGGAAGAAGAGCAGGAGAGCGCGATCTTCTCCGATCGTACGGTGCTGAGGGCGATGCCGGTGCCAGCACCCGGCGTCGAGGGCTCTCTCGACCGGGAGCTGCCCTCGGCGCCGGCCGATGGCGTGCTGGCGCCGTCTCGCGTGTCTCGCCTGGCGCGGCTCGAGCTCCTGCTCGAGATCTCCAAGCGTTTCTCGCAGCACGTGTCGATCGACGCCTTGCTCGAGAGCATCGTCGACGTGACCTGCCGGATCATGAACGTCCATCGGCTCTCCATCCTCGTCGTCGACGCCCACACCAAGGAGCTGGTGCCGCTGGTCTCACGACAGGGCGGGCAGCCGGCTCCCGGTCTGCGCCTGCCGGCCTCGATCCTCAAGCGAGTGCTCGACGACAAGGTGGCGGTGCGGACCGACAACGCCGCCGCCGATGCGCGGTTCGGCGGGAAATCGGTGGTGGCTCAGAACGTCTGCGGCGCGATGTGCACTCCGATGCTCTCGAGCAGCGGAGAGATGATGGGCGCGATCTATGTCGACAATCTCACCGCCGTCGGTTCCTATACCGACGAGGATCTCGAGTTCCTGGTGAGCTTCGGCGGCATCGCCGGCGCCGCGCTCGAGAACAGTCGGCTCTCCGAAGCGCTGCGATCCAAGGCGGTCTCTCTCTCCAACTTCGAGCGCTACTTCTCGCCCGAGTTCGCCGCGGCGATCGCATCCGAGCACGAGCGGGTCCAGCTCGGCGGCGTCAAGCGCCCCGCGGCGATCCTGTTCAACGACATCCGGGGCTTCACGGCGCTGTCCGAGCAGATGCAGCCCGAGGCGGTCGTGACGATGCTCAACGACTACTTCAGCGAGATGGTCGACATCGTGTTCGAGCACGGCGGCGCGCTCGACAAGTTCATCGGCGACTCGATCATGGCGAGCTGGGGCGCCGCGATCGCCCGCCCCGACGACGCCGATCGGGCGCTGCAAGCGGCCATCGAGATGCAGCGCGAGCTGCGCGCCATGAACGCAGGTCGTGCGGCTTCGGAGCCCCGGCTCGAAGTGGGGATCGGCATCAACTGGGGCGAGGTCTTCGTCGGCAACATCGGCAGCCACCGGCGTCTCGAGTACACCGTGATCGGCGATCCGGTGAACGTGGCGTCGCGCTTGTGCTCGGCGGCCGGGCGCGGAGAGATCATCATCTCGGCCTCGCTGCTCGAGCGGCTCGAGCACAAGCCGGAGGTGGAAACTCTGGCCCCGGTCCGGCTCCGGGGGAGGGCTGCCACCACCACCACCTATCGCGTTCGCTGGTAGCGGCGACCGCGCCGCTGCTGCGCAGCCGCTGCTAGGATGGCCTGATCGTGTCCATACCCGAGCGCATCGGGAAGTACGAGGTGCTCGAGGCGATCGGTCGCGGCGGATTCGCGACCGTCTACCGCGC
>DATAFT010000109.1:0-3939 GCA_036257295.1 Thermoanaerobaculia bacterium | reverse complement strand
CGAGGTGCGCTCCAACTGCATCGCGCCGTTCGCCTGGAGCCGCCTGATCGGCACCATCCCGGTCAATGACCCGGTGCAGGCCGCGCGCGTCGAAAAGGTGAAGACGATGACGCCGGCCAAGATCGCGCCGGTCGCCGTCTTCCTCCTTGCGGACGCCGCGAAGGGCATCACCGGCCAGATCTTCGCCGTGCGCATGAACGAGATCTTCCTGATGAGCCAGAGCCGTCCCCTGCGCTCGGTGCATCGCGCCGAGGGCTGGACGCCGGAGACGGTCGCCGAGCACGCCATGCCGGCGCTCAAGTCCGCGCTCTACGGACTCGACCGCTCGCAGGACGTGTTCAGTTGGGAGCCGATCTGAATGCGCGGTTCCTGGCGCCGACACCAAGCTGACGTCAGCCGTCGCGGCCTTCCCGCATCACGCGGTGAGCCGCGAATCCAGCCGCGGCGAACGCGGCCACCAGCGAGGCGACCAGCCAGAAGCGCCAGCCTTCGGTGAACGCTATCCACGCGAAGTAGGCGAAGCCGAAGCCGACGCACACCGCCATCGAGATCACCTGGCTCTTCTTCATCGCGCGGCGGGCTCGCCTGCGACGGCGGCGGTCGGCGCCACCGCTTCCAACCGCACCAAGACTTGACGGAAGGCCACCTGATCCCCGGCGCGCACCAGGACCTCACGCACGACCGCGGCGCGGGGCGCCGCGACCCGGTGCTCGAGTTTCATCGCGCGCAGAGTCACCAGCGCCGCCCCCTGCTCTACCCGATCGCCCACCGCGACCGAAACTGCAACCACTTGCGCCGCGATCGGCGCGCGGAGCTCGTCGTCGTCGTGAGCACCGGCCGCGCGAGCGCGTCCAGTGCGAACGCGGTAACTACCGATCGAGCGTTGCGCCTCGACCCAGATCGACTCGCCGTCGCGAACGAACATCGCGGAGCGACGCACGCCATCCTCGACGTAGACGATCTCGCCGCCATGGATCGAGAGCACGTCGATCCGTCCCATCGCGTCGCCGCGAACCTCGACCGACGTAGCGCCGTCGTCCAGGGTCAACGCCCAGGGCAAGGGCCGGCCCGTCGCGGCCGGCGTCCCGGCGGTGCGCTCCGCCGCTCCCGAGAGCAGCAGGGCCGCCAGCGCCGGTAACGCGGCCGGCACCGCCGTTGGGCCCGCGCCTTCCTCACGCATCCACCGCTCGACGAAGTCCGTCGTGGTTTGGCCGGCGATGAAAGTGTCACTTTCCAGAAGACGCAGCAGGAACTCCTTGTTGGTGACGACCCCGAGCGCGAGGGTCGACTCGACGGCGCGAACGAGGCGACGGCGAGCCTCTTCGCGATCGGCGCCGCTCGCCACGATCTTCGCCAGCAGCGGATCGTAGTCGGAGGGGATCGTCATCCCCGCACGAAGGGCGTGATCGACCCGAATGCCCGTGCCCGAAGCCGCCTTCCAAGCCGCCAGGGTTCCACTCTGCGGCAGGAATTCCCGAGCGGGGTCTTCGGCGTAGAGCCGGGCCTCGATCGCGTGACCGATCGAGAACACTTCGTTCTCGAGGCCGAGCGGTTCGCCTGCCGCGATCCGGAGCTGCAGCTCGACCAGGTCGAGCCCCGTCACCATCTCCGTGACCGCATGCTCCACCTGCAGCCTCGCGTTCATCTCGAGGAAGTAGTGCCGGCCGTCCGGAGCCACCAGGAACTCGAGGGTCCCGGCCCCGACGTAGCCGGCGGCCGCGGCCGCCGCCACCGCGTTTCTGCACAGCGCAGCTCTCGCCGTCGCGTCGAGCGCGGGGCAGGGGCTTTCCTCGATGATCTTCTGATGCCGGCGTTGCGCCGAGCAGTCGCGCTCGCCGAGGTGGACGCCATGCCCGTGCGCGTCGAACAGCACCTGCACCTCGACGTGGCGCGCGCCGTCCAATGCCTTCTCCACCAACAGATCGCCGCTGCCGAACGCGGCTTCGGCTTCGCGGCGCCCTTCGACGAGCGCCGCGGCGAAATCCTCACGTCGGTCGACACGACGCATGCCGCGGCCGCCACCCCCCGCGGCTGCCTTCACCAGCAGCGGCAGGCCGAGCTTTCCGGCCGAGCTCTCGAGCTCCGCGTCGGAGAGACCCCGTCCGTCGACACCCGGCACGCACGGCACGCCGGCCAGGGCCACCGCCGCCTTGGCCGCGGCCTTGTCGCCCATGAGCCGCAGCACCGCAGCCGGCGGACCCACCCATACCAAGCCGGCGGCCGCACAGGCCTCCGCGAACGATGGGTTCTCCGAGAGGAAGCCGTAGCCGGGATGGATGGCGCCTGCGCCGGTTCGCCGCGCCGCGTCGAGCAGCCGCTCGATCGACAGATACGACGCAGTGGCCGCCGCAGGGCCGATCGCGACCGCCTCGTCGACCTCGTCGAGATACGGAGCGTCAGCGTCGGCGGCGCTGAAAACTCCGACCACGCGATACCCCAGCGCGCGCGCCGAGCGCGCGATGCGCGCCACGATCTCGCCGCGGTTGGCGATGAGGACGGTGTCGAACGTGGGCAACGAAACGCCCGGACTTCAGCCGCCGGCCGGCAGCGTGCCGTCGAGCTTGCAGAGGATGCGCAGCATGATCTCGTCGGCCCCGGCGCCGATCGAGAACAACCGGCCGTCGCGATAGAGGCGCGCCGGTCGCGACTCCCACATGAATCCTTGCCCGCCCCAGTACTGCAGGCAGGAGTCCGCCACCTCGCGCAGGAGCCGCCCGACCTTGAGCTTCGCCATCGACGCCAGGCGCGTGACGTCCTTGCCGGCGACGTAGAGCTCGGTGGCGCGATAGATCAGCGCGCGCAGCGCCTCGATCTCGGTCGATAGCTCGGCCAGCCGGTAGTGGACCACCTGGTTGTCGAGGATCGAGCGGCCGAACGCCTTGCGCTGCCGCGTGTACTCGGCGGTCTCGTGGATGCACTCCTCCATCGGCAGCAGCGAGCTCGACGCCGAGAACAGCCGCTCCTCCTGGAACTGCTGCATCTGGTAGACGAACCCTTCCCCTTCCTCGCCGATGCGGTAGCGCTGGGGCACGCGGACGTCGTCGAAGAAGATCTGCGCGGTGTCGGACGACCACATGCCGAGCTTGTGCAGCTTGGTGGTGCGATCGACACCCTTCTCGTCCAGCGGCACGATGATCAACGATTTGTTGCGGTGCGCCGCGCCCTCGCTGGTGTTGGCGAGGCAGCACATCCAATCGGCCTGCGTTCCGTTGGTGATCCACATTTTCTCACCGCGGATCACGTAGTCGTCGCCGTCCTTGCGCGCGAAGGTCTTGACCGAGGCCACGTCCGAGCCGGCGCCCGCCTCGCTCACGCCGATGCAGCCGACCAGGTCTCCCGCGATCGAAGGGGCCAGGAACTCGCGGCGCAGCTCGTTCGAGCCGTGGCGCGCCAGGGCGGGCGTGCACATGTCGGTCTGCACCCCGATCGCCATCGGGATCGCGCCGCAGCGGATGTGCCCGAGCTCCTCCCCCATCGCCACCTGGTAGGAGTGATCGAGTCCGGAGCCCCCGAACTCGACGGGCTTGCTGATGCCGAGGAAGCCGCCGTCGCCGAGCTTCTTGAACACCTCGTGCGCCGGGAAGGTCTGGGCCTCCTCCCATTCGTCGACGTGCGGGTTGATCTCGTCGTCGATCAGCTTGCGCAACGACTCGCGGATGAGTTTGTGCTCGTCGGTGAGCTGCATCTTCGCCCGTCCTTCCGGTCGCCCTCGACCCTGACAGCTTAGGCTAGCACCCAAGTCGAAGAGTCGATGCGCGTGATCGCCGTGCGGCGGTGCCCTCCGGGCGCCGGCGCACTAGCTCCCGCGTGCTGGACGCGCCAGCGTCCAGGCGCGTGATCGCCGTGCGGCGGTGCCTCCGGGCGCCGGCGCACTAGAACCTGGCTACCCCGAACGAGCTGGGCCGCAAGGTGCGCCTCTCCGCCTCGTCGCAGGTCGCC
>DATAFT010000094.1:0-5746 GCA_036257295.1 Thermoanaerobaculia bacterium | reverse complement strand
GCGACGCTGGTCTTTCTGCTCGCCCTCGAGTTGGTCGACCGCATTCGCGTGCGCGACGAGCTCCAGGTCGCGCGGGAGCTCCAAGGCGACCTGCTCCCGCGTAGCGTCCCCGACCTGCCCGGCTTCCACATCTCGCACTCGTACCGCACCGCCAACGAGGTCGGCGGCGACTACTACGACTTTTCGCTACTCGAGGACGGCAGGCTGGCGGTGATGGTGGGCGACGCCAGCGGTCACGGGATGGCGGCGGGTCTGCTGATGGCGATCGCCAACGCTACTCTGGGTCTCGCCATCGATCTCGATCCCTCGCCGCCGGCGGTGATGCGTCTGCTCAACCGCACCCTCTGCCGCACCGGCGGCACCCGCGCGTTCATGAGCATCTTCTATGCGCTGCTCGATCCCAGGTCCGGCGCGCTCGAGTACGCCAGCGCCGGCCACCCCTTCCCGCTACTGCGCCGCCATGACGGCACGATCGAAGAGCTGGGCCAGGGCGGTCTGCCGCTCGGCGTGCGTAGCGACCTCGCTTTCACCAGCCTCGATGTCCGCCTCGAAGCGGGCGACGTGCTGGTGCTCTACAGCGACGGTCTACCCGAAGGAGTCGACGCTCACAGTCAGCCCTTCGGCTACGAGCGGCTGCACCAGCTGGTGGCGCTACCGGGCTCGCCGCAGGCGATCCACGAGCGCGTCCTGCGCGCGTTCGACGCGCATCGCGGCGAGCAGCCGCTCGAGGACGACTTCAGCTTGGTCGTGCTCGGTCGGGACGCGGTCTAGAGCTATCGCGCGGGCCGCCGTCCGCGATCGGACCGGCGCTGCCGATTGCCGGCGCCGGGGCGGGGTGGGCGCCGCCCCGGTCCCGGCCTGGGCGTCGAGGCGGGTCCTGGCCTCCGTGGCCCGGGCCTCGGCGCCCTCGCTCTGGCCGGAGCCTCCGACCCGCGGCTCGGATCGGGTCGCGCCGCCTGGAGGGTGGGCGTGGCCTGCACGCGGACGACCGCGGTCGGCCGCCCCAACGGGGGATCGCCCGGGTAGAGAACGCGTTCGAGGAAGAGGCCCGATGGCGGCGCGGTTGTCTCCGCCGGACGCGGATCGTCCGCACCGAGGAGCCTTCCTTCGAGCAGCTTCGCGACTTGCTCGACCGTGACGTGCCCGGCACCGACCTGCACCAGGGTGCCGATCAGCCGTCGCACCATCCTCCACAGAAAGTGCGACGCGACGATGCGCACGACGATGAGCGCGCCGTCCTCGATCACCTCGACGGTCTCGACCTCGACGATCGTGCTCTCCTTGCCGCCGGGCTCGACGTCGGCGAAGTTGCGGAAGTCGTGGCGCCCGAGCAGGAGGGCGGCTCCGGCGCGCACCCGATCGACGTCCAGCGCGTCACGGACCCACCACACCCACGGTTTCGCCAGCGCGGTGCGCCGGCGCGAGATCTGGTAGAGGTAGCTGCGCGCGACGGCGTCGTGGCGGGCGTGGAACGAGGGCTCGGCGAGCACGGCACCGAGCACGTGAACGTCGCGTGGCAGTCGCTTGTTGAGCGCGCGGCAGAGGTCGGCGGGGTCGAAGCGCTGCTCGAGGCGCAGGTGCGCGCACTGTGCGAGCGCGTGCACGCCGGCGTCGGTGCGTCCCGCTCCGCCGAGCTCGACCACCGGGATGGCGGCTTCGCCGATCGCGCGCAGCAATGCCCCCATCACCGTCGGCGCGTTCTTCTGTTCCTGCCAGCCGCTGTAGCGCGTGCCTTCGTACTCGATCGACAGACGGTAGGTGACGACCTTCGACGGAGTCGTGGCGCGCGGGGGCGTCGACGGCGACGGCTGCTTTCTCATACCTCGAGCCCCACCTCGCGCATCAGCGCCAGCGCGTTGCTCTTGCGCACGACTCCCGGTCGCAGCCGGTAGTCGAACACCATCTTGCCGTCGACGATGTCGTCTTCGAAGTGCACGTTCTCGGCCGGCACCTCCGGATCCTCGGCGATGCGCGCCAGCGCGAGGTCGTGCGTGGTCACCAGTCCGATGGTCCGGTAGCGCAGCAGCGATCGGATCACCGCCTCGGCGCCGATGCGGCGGTCGTGCGAGTTGGTGCCGTGAAGGATCTCGTCGAGCAGGAAGAGGACGGGCTGGCCCTCCTTGGCGAGGCCGAGGATCTGGCGCAAGCGCAGGATCTCGGCGTAGAAACGCGACTGTCCCTCCGCCAGCGAGTCGTGGACCTGGATCGACGCGCCGACGCGCAGGCGCGAGAGCCGCATGCCGCGCGCGCGCACGGGCGCGCCGGCGAGGGCGAGCACGACGTTCACGCCCGCGGTGCGCAGGAACGTGCTCTTGCCGGACATGTTGGAGCCGCTCACCACCAGGACGCGGTTCGCGGCCTCGAGCCGCAGGTCGTTGCGCACGAAACTGGTGGCCGGGCGCGTAGGGTGACCGAGCCCGGCTCCGTCGAGGATCGGCTCGTCGCCGTCCACCAGCTCGGGGAAGGGATCTTCGGGGTGTTCGTAGGCGTAGCCCGAGAGCGCCGCGAGCGCTTCGATCTCGCCCGCGATGTCGATCCATCGCGCGACGCGCGCGCCGACGCTCGCGCGCCACGCTTCGGTTGCGAGAGCGAGGTGCGGCACCCACACCAAGAGCAGCGCGATCGGCGCGAAGATCGGGTTCCTGCGCGACTCGAGCAGGTCGACCAGGCGATCGAGCCGGGCCACCTCGCGCGCCGGCGATCGATCGACGGCCGCAGCTCCCGCGCGCGCGGGACCGTGGTCGAGCTCGGAGCGCAGCGCGCGTAGGCGGGCGCTCTCGAATGTCTCGCTCTCGACGCGCGCCAGCAGGCTGGCGAGAACCGTGAGCTCACGTCCGGCGCCGTGCGCTCCCTCGATCGCGCGCTGGATGCGGGCGCGCAGCGCCAGGAACGCCAGCGTGTGAGCGAGCAGGCCCGCGAGCAGAAGCGTCGGTCCCCAATCCAGGAACGCCCAAGCGACCACTCCCAGGATCTGGAGCGCCGCGACGGCGGCGAGGCCCAGGCGCAGCGCCAGCGAGGGCGGTCTCACCTCCGCAGCGGCCCAGGCTCGGAGGCGATCGGCGTGAACGCCCTCGCTGACGGACTCGGCGAGTCGCCACAGGTCTTCGCGGAAGTCGAGGCGGTCCTCGAGCTCCGCGATCGCCTGCTGGCGTTCGCGGACGGCATCGACCTCGGCGGGAGCGAGCAGCCAGCGGGCGAGGCAGTCTTCGCCGGCCGGCGTGCGCGCGGTGCACAGGAGCTGGAACAAGGAGCCGGTTCCGAACAGATCGAGATCGACGGCGTAGGGGTGGTGCTCGTCGAGGAAGCGCGCGCCGGTGGGCCCCGCGCCCGACCATCGATCTTCGAGGCGCGCGAGACCGGCCTCGTAGTAGCGGGCGGACCGGGTGGCGAGGGAGCCGCGCTCGAGAACCCGTCGATGCACGACCACCAGCGCGAGGAACGCGACCAGCGGCAGCGCCGACCACCAGGGTGAAAAGAGGCGCGACTGGATCGAGAGCCATGCCGCGAGCAGCACGACGATCATCACGGCGAGCCGCGAGTAGGAGACCGTGCGCTCGAGACGCCCCCAGCGCGCCGCCTCCGCGCGCCGCTGATCGAGGCGTCGTCCGTACTCGACAGCCGGCTCCGGGCTGGCCCATCCCGGGTTATGGTGGGGGAGGCTACTGTCCAAAGCGGGCGCCTCCCTCAGCGAGATATCGCTCTTCGGCCGCGGTCGGGGCCCGGCCCAAGACGAGGTTGCGGTGCGGAAAGCGACCGAACCGCTCGATGATCTCGAGATGGAGGCGAGCCCATTTCAACGTGTCCTCGGTCAACCAGGTCCAGTCCGGACCGCCCTCCCTGGCCAGGGTGGAGAACAGGGCGACCGAGCGGTGCTGGAGCGCGATGGCCTCGGCGTGCTCGAACGGCAGGTAGAGGAACGAACGCTCGGGGGGCAGCAGATTCTGGTCGCATCCGGCCTCGATTGCCGCCGTTGCGGTGGCGAGAGCCCGTCCGTCGTGTGCGAAAGCCGCAGCCTTGCCACGTTGGAGGTTGCGCGAAAACTGATCCAGGAGTATGACGATGGCAAGCGCCCCGCGAGCCTCTTTGGCCCAGTCAAGCTCGCCACGGGTGGCGGCGGCCCAGGCGTCGCCGAAGCGTCGCCGGATCTCGTCGTCAACGGCGGAATCGATGGTGAACCACAACGGTTGCTTGGCTCTGACGGCGTCAGGATCCGCCGGATCCGCGCCGAACCAGAACTCGAGGATCGAGTCCCGGTCGCTGCTCGTCGGGCTCATCGGATCGCTCGGCTGGGCTGATGTACAGTGCGGGACGGTGCGCGGGGTAGCGCGTCGAGCGAGTATAGGCGAGTGCCGGCGGCGTCCCTCCTTGCGCGGAGGTCGGGCGTGACCAGCGGCGGTGCGGAGCTGCAGAGCCTTGGCCGCAGCGTCCTCCTCGAGGACGAGGCGCCACCGCACTGGCAGCCGATCATCGAGATGCCGATCGTGGTCGTGGTCGGAGTGACCGGCGTCGGCAAGTCGACGACCATCGAGCTCCTGACCAAGCTGCTTCCTTGCTTCGTGCTCCCGGACCGGCGCAATCTCGCCGACCGGGTCGTGCTTCCAGCGGTGCAGGACGAGCTCGGTCTGCCGCGGGCCCCGGTTCGCGATCGCGTCGAGCGCTTCCGCATGACGGCCCGCTACCGGGAGAGCCACCCGGGGGGCATGGCCCACGCACTGTCGCGCCTGCGCATCGATCCCGCGGCGCTGGGCGGCCACCTCATCTTCGACGGACTGCGCGGCGTCGACGAGATCCGCTGGGCGATCGCTCACGTGCCGCGCTCGCGGTTCCTCGGGCTGCGCGCGCCGGAGGCGGTGCGACTGCTGCGGCTGCTCGGCCGCCACGAGAAGTTCGACTTCGCCGAGGTGCACAGCGCCGCGCTCGCCACGGCGCAGCGTGACGTCGAGAGTCTGCTCCACGCTGTCGACGGGCTCGAGGCGGTGGTGCCGCGCGACGAGCTGGCCAGCGTGCTGGGATCGACCGCGCTCGAAGGCGTGCCGCTCGACGAGATCGCGCGGAAGGCGGTGATCCTGGTCGAGGAGTCGCGCAACTACGATCCCGTCGCGACCCTGCGCATGCTTGAGGCGGAGCTCGGACCGTGGCGTCACCTGATCGTGAACACCGCGGTGCACGCACCCGCCGACGTCGCCGAGCAGGTGGCCCGCTGGCTGCAGTAGTGGTCGGCGGCGCCGAAGCAACCACCACCGTGTCGTCGTAGGAAGCGCGCTCGCCACGATGTCGCGGATCGCCAGCGTCGACACCGTCGCGTTTCGACTGCCGCTGCGAAGCGCGCTGGCCTGGGGCAAGGAGAGCGTCCTCGATGCCGCCGAGGGCGTGCTGGTCCGGGTCCGGGCGGACTCGGGGGCGACGGGTGTGGCCGAAGCGCCGCCGCGCCCGACCATCTACGGGGAAACCCGCGCTTCGATCGAGACCGCGGTCCGCGATCTGTTGGCGCCGCGGCTGATCGGGCGTCCGCTGGAAGATCTCGCCTCCGCCCGGCGCGCGATGTCGTTTCTCGCCGGCAATCAGACCGCGAAGGGCGCGCTCGACATGGCGCTGCACGATGCGCTGGCGCGCGAGCGCGGCTCGACCCTGCCGGCGCTGCTCGGCGCCACTCGCCGCGAGGTCGAGGTCTCGTACATCCTCGGGCTCGCTGACCTCGACGCGGCGGTAAGCGAAGCGCGCTGGGTGGTCGACCGCGGCGTGCGCG